>JAUPMA010000022.1 GCA_030836935.1 Pseudomonadota bacterium
TCCATAATGCCCGGCCCGCCGCCACTGACCACAGCAAAGCCGGCCTCCGATAATAAATACGCGGTTTTTTCCGCTGTTTTGTAATAGGCATGACTGGGCCGGGTGCGCGCCGAGCCAAACATGCTGACCGAAGGTGTTATCGGTGCCAGCCGTTCAAACCCTTCGACAAACTCGGCCATGATCTGGAAAATTTTCCACGACTCCCGATTCAGTGTTGATTCAACTACAGGTGTGATACGCGGTTTTTTGCCGTGATGATTACCGGATTGATCTGACATATCATGCCTGCTTGTATAAATTAGGGCGGATTAACGTCAGTGTAGCCGCCGGATGAACATTCACGGCGCAATGCTCTTCGTTTATTGCGCCCTACGGTATCAATAATAGCTTGCCAAACCTCCAGGTGAACCATGACCGAAAAAAAACCGCCGCTGATCCTGGTTGATGGCTCGTCCTATTTATACCGCGCCTTTCACGCCCTGCCGCCGTTAAGCAATTCAAAAGGCCAGCCGACCGGTGCTGTGTATGGCGTGGTGAACATGCTGAAAAAACTCATCGAACAATATCATCCGGAATACATGGCGGTGGTGTTCGATGCCAAAGGCAAGAATTTCCGTCACGATTTATTTGCCGGTTACAAGGCGCACCGCCCGCCCATGCCCGACGATTTGCGCGCGCAGGTCGAACCCCTGCATCAACTGGTGGATGCGCTCGGTTTGCCCAGGCTGGTGATACCGGGCGTTGAAGCCGATGATGTCATCGGCACGCTGGCCATGCAGGCCGCGAGACAGGGCATGAAGGTTCTGATTTCCACCGGCGACAAGGATATGGCGCAACTGGTGAATGAACACATCACGCTGATCAACACCATGAACAACAGTCATCTGGATGCAAAGGGTGTGGTGGAAAAATTCGGTGTGCCGCCGGAACGTATTATCGATTATCTGACCCTGATTGGTGACACGTCCGACAACATTCCCGGCGTGCCGAAAGTGGGACCAAAAACTGCGGTGAAATGGTTGCAGGAATATGGTTCGCTGGAAAACCTGAAGCAGCATGCGAGCGATATCAAGGGAAAAATTGGCGACAACTTTCGCGATGCGCTGGAACAACTGCCGCTGTCATACAAACTGGCGACCATTGTTTGTGATGTAAAGCTGGAACAAAAACCGACCGATCTGAAATTGCAGCCGCCACACACCGATCAGTTGCATGAATTGTATGCCGACCTGGAATTCAAGCACTGGCTGGCCGAAATTGAAGGCAAGGTTGCAGCCAGAACGCCGGTTGAAACAAATGCTGTTGCAGCGGCCGTTGTCAATGAACCTGAGATTCAGCCGCCCGTTATGGAGGAAACACAATGGGAAACCGTGCTGGATGCAACGCGGTTTGATTTCTGGCTGGCGCAATTAGAAAAATCGGACATCTTTGCCTTCGACACCGAAACCACCAGCCTGGATTACATGCAGGCAAGAATTGTCGGCGTATCGTTTTGTATTGAACCGGGAAAAGCCGCTTATGTACCGGTTGGTCACGATTATCCCGGTGCACCGGTTCAGTTATCTGCCGAATCAGTACTGGGCGGACTGAAATTCATTCTGGAAAATCCGGCGCAAAAAAAACTGGGACAGAATCTGAAATACGACATGCATGTGCTGGCCAATCACGGCATTCATCTGCGCGGCGTGGCGCATGACACCCTGCTCGAATCCTATGTTCTGGATTCAACAAAACTCCACAACATGGACAGTCTGGCGGAGCGTTTGCTGCATTACAAAACCATTCACTTTGAAGACATAGCGGGCAAGGGCGCCAAACAACTCACGTTCAACCAGATTGATTTGCAACAGGCCGGCCCTTATGCCGCGGAAGATGCCGACATCACCATGCGGCTGCATCACGCGCTGCAATCACAGTTACTGCAACAGCCATCACTTTACAAAGTGTATGAGGAAATTGAATTGCCGCTGATGCCGGTAATCCAGCGCATCGAACGCAACGGCGTGCGCGTGGATGCGGCCATGCTGGCAAAACAGAGCAAGGAACTATCAGCGCGGCTGGCGCAGATTGAAAGACAGGCGTTTGAAGTGGCCGGCGAGAGTTTCAATCTGGGTTCGCCGAAACAGTTGCAGCAAATTCTTTTTGAAAAACTGGGTTTGAAGCCGGTGCGTAAAACACCTACCGGCCAGCCTTCCACGGCGGAAGACGTGTTGCAGGAAATGGCTGACAATCATGAATTGCCACGATTGATTCTTGAACATCGCGGCATGAGTAAACTGAAATCCACCTATACCGACAAGTTGCCGCAACAGATCAATCCGCAAACCGGACGTGTACACACTTCATACAATCAAACCGGTGCGGCTACCGGACGGCTGTCTTCAACCGATCCCAATTTGCAGAACATTCCGGTGCGTACCGAAGAAGGCCGGCGCATTCGCCAGGCGTTTGTGGCCGAGCTCGGTAACAAACTCATGTCAGCGGATTATTCGCAAATCGAATTGCGCATCATGGCGCATTTGTCCGGCGATGCCGGATTACTGAAGGCTTTTGCCGAGGGCCGGGATATTCATCGTGCCACCGCCGCCGAAGTGTTTGGTTTGCAACTTGATGATGTCACCACTGACCAGCGCCGCGCCGCGAAAGCAATCAACTTCGGATTGATTTACGGCATGTCCGCATTCGGTTTGGCCAAACAGCTTGGCATTGGCCGCAATGAGGCACAGGCCTATGTCGAAATGTATTTTGCGCGTTATCCCGGTGTGAAGGATTATATGGATAACACGCGGCAACGCGCCCACGAAACCGGCTATGTTGAAACATTATTTGGCCGGCGTTTGTATTTGCCGGATATCAATTCCAGAAATGGCCAGCTGCGACAATACGCAGAACGCACCGCCATCAATGCGCCCATGCAGGGCACAGCTGCCGACATTATAAAACGCGCCATGATTACTCTGGATAAGGCATTGCAGGCATCACAATTGAATGTGCGCATGGTGATGCAGGTGCATGACGAACTGGTATTTGAAGTGGCGGAAAATCAAATTGAGGCATTACGCGAAATGGTTATTCGTGACATGCAATCCGCCGCGCAATTAAAAGTGCCGCTGATTGTGGAAACCGGTGTTGGCAATAACTGGGATGAAGCGCATTGAGTTTCACGCAGTTATGACGCGCAACAAAAATAAAAAAGCAACACCACTGCCGGTACGTGAAGGCATCAGTCCCAATCATGTCTGGTTGCCCGTGGGCAACTGGGCAACCATGCTTGAGTTTCTGGCTGAACGTTTTCCTGGAATCAGCGAGACAGTCTGGCGCGAGCGCATGGCCAGGGGTAATGTGGCAGATGAGCAGGGCACGATGATTGATTTGCAAAGCCCTTATCGTGCCGGGGCGCGGCTTTATTATTATCGTGAGCTGGAATCCGAAACAGTCATTCCGTTTGAAGAAACAATCATTTTCCAGAACGAACATATTCTGGTTGCCGACAAGCCGCATTTTTTGCCGGTTGCACCATCCGGCCGTTTTCTGAAGGAAACATTGCTGGCGCGTCTGAAACGGAAATTGTGCATTGATCATCTGGTGCCACTGCACCGGCTGGACCGTGAAACTGCCGGGCTGGTTATTTTTTCGAAAAATATCCTCACACGCGATTTGTATCATGCGTTGTTTCGTGAGCGGCGCATCTGCAAAACCTATGAAGCCCTGGCCAGATTTGATGGCGAAAGAAGTTATCCGTTTATTTATCGCAGCCGCCTGGCTGAAGCGGAAGAGTTTTATCGCCGCAGGGAAATTCCCGGCGAACCGAATTCCGAAACACATATTGATATTATCGAACTGCGCGGTGAATCAGCGCTGTACAAATTGAATCCGGTTACCGGCAAGACCCACCAGTTGCGTGTGCATATGGCTGCGCTGGGCATGCCGATTGTGAACGATGTGTGCTATCCGGTTCTGCGCAACTGGAAAGGTGACGATTTTTCAAACCCCCTGCAATTGCTGGCCAAGTCGCTCGATTTTGCGGATCCGGTTTCCGGTGAGGCATGCCGTTTTGTCAGTGCGAGAAAACTTTGACGGGACAAAAATATGAATGGCGAACCTGAAAATATCATTCTGACAGTACTGATTTTTGTTGCCGCCGTGCTGTATTCATCGGTAGGCCATGCGGGTGCTTCGGGTTATCTTGCAGCCATGGCGCTGACCGGTATTTCACCAGCAGTAATGAAACCGGCGGCGCTATCCCTGAACATACTGGTTGCGGTGATTGCAACTTTCAGGTTTTATCGCGTTGGCGCATTTTCGTGGTCATTGTTCTGGCCTTTGGCGCTGACTTCCATTCCATGCGCCTATCTTGGCGGACTGATTACCCTGCCGGGCAATTTGTACAAGCCACTGGTTGGTGTGATGCTGGTTTATGCCGCCTGGCGTTCCTTTCATACAGCCAGCAAAGCATTTTTGTTGCCGGTTCAAAAAGCCGCCGTGCCGGTATTGCTGATGATGGGCGCCGTGCTGGGCATTTTGTCCGGGTTAACTGGCGTGGGCGGAGGAATTTTTCTGAGTCCGCTGCTGCTGTTTTTTCGCTGGGCAGAAACCAGGGTTATTTCGGGCATAGCGGCGGCCTTTATTCTGGTCAATTCAATTGCGGGATTGCTGGGCGTGATGTCGAAGACGGC
>JAUPMA010000023.1 GCA_030836935.1 Pseudomonadota bacterium
CGCTGCTGGTTACAGCAACACGCACACCGGTTACAGTCGCGCAAATACTGGCGCCAGTTACATTGATTACCCGCGAGGATATTGAAAATTCGCAGGCAAATAATTTGCCGGAATTATTGCAGGCCATGCCCGGCATTGATTTGACCACGCAAGGCGGCGCGGGCAAAACCGCTTCGCTGTTTCTGCGCGGCACCGGCACGGGCCACACACTGTTCATGATTGACGGTATCAGGATAGGCTCGGCAACACTTGGCACCACAGCGCTGGAAAATATTCCGCTGGAACAAATTGACCGCATTGAAATTGTGCGCGGCCCGCGTTCCGGTTTGTACGGCTCCGAAGCCATTGGTGGCGTCATCCAGATTTTCACGCGCAAGGGCGGCGATGCATCCCGCATTACCGCCAGCGCCGGTTATGGCCGTTACAACACCGGCAAGGCCGATGCCGGCATCAGCGGCAACCTGGCAGCCGGACATTACACCCTGAATGCTGCCATTAACCGCACCGACGGCATCAATGCACTCGATAACAGCAATCCCGACGAAGATGGCTACGAAAACCGTTCACTGAGCGCCGCGTTCAGCCGTTCACTGGGTGACGTCAGCGACATCCGCCTGAATTTTTTTCACAGCGATGCCAGCAACGAATACGACGACAGCTACAGCACCAACACAACGGATGTGGATACAACAGACAGCACACAAAGCATTATCAGCGGCGAAATAAAATTATATGGCATTGATGCGCTCGATAATGTCATTCGCCTGAGCCAGCAGCGTGATGAATCGGCCAGTTTCAAAAATGAAACTGGCAACGGCCAGTTCGACACAGCGCGCAAACAATTTACCTGGCAGGGTGATTATCATTTAAACCAGAATACTATTTTTACATTTGGCTACGACAGTCTCGCCGAGGAAATTGCCACGTCCACTGTCTATCCGGTTACCGAACGTGACAACCGCGCTGTATTTGGCCAGATACAAAGCAGTTTTGCGCAGCAGAATATCGTGCTGGCAATGCGCCAGGATCACAACGAAGCGTTTGGCCAGCACCGGACCGGCAACATTGACTGGCGCTGGAATTTTGCAAGCCAGGCCAGCATTACGGCATCCTATGGACGCGCTTTCAAGGCACCAACATTCAATGACCTGTATTCTCCCTATGGCGGCAATCCGGATCTGCTGCCGGAAGAATCACGTTCAGCCGAAATCATGACGCGCATTCATTCCAATGACAGCCAGTTCACGCTGAATTTTTACCGCACACAAATAGACAACCTCATTGACTGGACGCCGGTTGATCCCAACGACATTTATTCAGCCTGGGCACCGGCCAATGTCAACGCTGTAACCATCGAGGGCATGGAAACGGAAATTGCCACAAGATTTTCTGCATGGACATTGCGCGGCAATCTGGATTTAACCAACCCGCGTGATGACACCAGCGGCAATGTACTGCAACGCCGCGCGCGCCAGTCCGCACGCATTGATCTTGACCGCGATTTCGGAAACACCCGCGCCGGTATCAGCCTGCTGGCTGTTGGCAACCGTTTCAGTGATGCGGCCAATGCAACACCCCTGCCCGGTTATGGACTGCTGAATTTTCGCGCCAGTCATGATCTGGCGAAATCGCTGACACTCCACGGAAAAATCGACAACCTGCTCGACAAGGAATATGAAACGGTTCAGTTCTACAACAATCCGCAGCGCAGCCTGTTTGTATCACTGAGCTACAACCTGGAATAAATTACATGAAACTGCACCGTCAGCCTGCCGGTATTTTTATGGCCGTATCACTGGCCATACATGCGGCCGTGCTGACGGTTGCAACATTTGGTGAATCCAGGAAAACAGAAAACAGCTTTAACAGCCTGGATATTGAACTGACCGGAAAAATAGGTTTCACCCCAGTAGCAGAAGCATTGCCGAATCTTCCGGCAATAAATACCCGCAAGCCAGAACCGGCGTTGCCGGAACCGCAAGCACCGGCTGCCGGAAATATTGTTACTGAAAATGCAGCAACAGACACATCTGGAATCGCATCCGGTCATTCATCTCAAATAATTGTCCAGGCGGATTTTATCCGGCAAAAAATATCGGGCGAATTTTCACGTTATTTTTATTATCCGGAAGCCGCGCGCCGCCGCAACTGGCAGGGTGATGTGGTGCTGCAATTCAATTTGTTGCCGGATGGCCATCTGGATCAGATACGCATTCATCAAAGTTCGGGTTACACATCGCTGGACGAAGCGGCTGTGCATGCCTTGCAACAGGTTCAGCCGCAACTTGAACTGGCATCGTTAACCGATGCCGGCATCCTGCACGTCCTGCCGGTCAGTTACCGCCTGACGAATCCACTCTGACACGATCCAGATGTTCACACATCTGTCTGGCGCCCTGCAAAACCCTTGGCGAATGCCGCACAATCAAATCGGCATGAATACCAAACAAATGATTATTCGCAACCGCCTTGATGTTTTTCCACTGACGCCAGCCGCGCGACCAGTCATCGCGGGTTTCATGCGAGCCGTAAAAAATTACATCGGGATTTTTTACCATCACCGATTCAATCGAAACCTGTGGCGACAACATTTCAAGATCATTGAATACATTGACACCGCCGCACAGGTTTATCACCTTGCTGATAAGATGCTCGCCATTCACCGTAAACAGCGGATTATTCCAAACCTGGTAAAACACCCGCACCGGTGTGCGCCCGGTGTATTGCCGGCGAATTTCGCGCAACTCGTGCAAATAATTATTTGCCGCCTGCTCAGCTGTTTTTTGCGTGCCCAGCAGCCGGCCAATCTGTTTCATGTCCCTGGCGATATCCTCGAATTCCCTCGGTTCAGTTATATATATTGCAAACCCGAGACGTATCAGCTCATCGATTTGCGATTGCGGATTACCGCTCTGCCAGGCAACAAGCAAATCGGGCTTGAGTGAGAGAATGAATTCCATGTCGAATTTGTCATAACTGCCAACCAGCGGCAGCTGCCTGGCCTGCGCCGGATAATCACTGAAGCTGACGGCGCCGACAACCTGCTGCTGGCCGGCACCGGCTGCATAAACCAGTTCGGTACCATGCGGCGACAGACTGATTACCCGTTTTGCCGGCTGCGCAAGCATTACCGTTCTGCCTATGCCATCAACAACTTTAATGTCGGCATGGGAAACCAGCGGCAAAAGAAACATAAACAGCAGAATTGATTTCATGAAAGACATATTCAATATTTCAGTATTTTTGAGAACAGATTTCTTGCAGGTTTGAATTCTACCATGACAGCAAAATCAATCATGATTCAGGGCACAACATCCGACGCCGGCAAAAGCACACTGGTAGCCGGCTTATGCCGTGCACTGAAAAATCGCAACATAAATGTTGCACCATTCAAGCCG
>JAUPMA010000195.1 GCA_030836935.1 Pseudomonadota bacterium
AACTGGGACTGGCAGCAGGCGATGAGGGTCTGGATCTGGTTATCCCCATGCTGAAACGGGCGCGCGAATTTTTATCTGATCAGGGCATACTGGTGGTGGAAATGGGCAATTCGCAACACGCCTTGCAGGAGCGTTACCCGCATGTACCGTTCAACTGGCTGGAATTTGAACACGGCGAAGACGGTGTGTTTTTGCTGACCGCTGAGCAACTGGATGAAATTGAAATTAAGTAACAAGGTTCAAGTGGCAAGTTGCAAGGAAAGGCTTTTGACTTGCCACTTCGCACTTGCTACTTGCTACTTTATTATTCCACCGTCCTCAACTTGAACAACGGCAGACTGAACCAGAATGTTGTGCCCTTGCCAGCATCCTGCGCCATGACACCCAGTTCACCCTGGTGTAATTCAATCAACTGTTTGCACAGGGCCAGATTGTCAAAATTTCTGGCCAGATCCAGCTCGTTATCCTGAAGCAGCATTGGCATAAATTCTTCGCGCAGTCCGGCGCCGTCATCAATTACTTCCACCCGCACCTGTTCATTGGCCAGCAGCAGGTTCACCCTGATGCAACCACCAGGGGCAGTGGAGATGATGGCGTTTTCGATAAGATGATCCAGCACTTGCCGAATGCGGTTACGGTCTGCTTCCACTACCAGCCGTTGCGAATGCTGCGGGCCAACCAGTTGCAACTGTTTGTGACGGACAGTATCGCGCTGCGAAGCCATGCTTTCTTCCACCAGCTGTTCCATCTGCACCGGTGTTTTGGTTAAACGGATCTGCGCGAATCCCGATGTTTGCATATCCAGCACACAGGATGTGATGTTGCTGATCTGCAATGCAGACTGGCTGATGAGCGTAAAATCATCGAGCAATTGCTGCGGATTCACATTGCCGCTGGCGAGTTTCAACCGCGACTGGTTGGCCGTGCTGGCAATTTTTGCCAGCGATTTGCGCAAATCATGGCTGGCGGTCGCAAGGAACTCGGTGTTCATCGCCGCCAGCTGTTTCAGGCTGAGCTGGGTTTGCATGCGCGCCAGCAAAATCGGGAAATTGATTGGCTTGGTAACGTAATCATTGGCGCCGAGTTCCAGCGCGCGCACAATGCGTTCGTTTTCATCAATACCGGTGACCATGATCACCGGCAAATCAACCATGGAATAGCTTTGCCTCAGCGTATGCAGCACCTGCAAACCCATGATTTCCGGCAGCATCACATCCAGCAGTATCAGGTCGGGCTTTTTCACCGCCACCTGATCCAGCGCCTCCTGGCCGGTAACAGCAAAGCGGATTTTGTAATTCGTGCCCTGCATGCGCCATGTGATGATGTTGCGATTGATGGCTTCGTCTTCAACAACAAGAATGTCGGCTATGGTATGGAGCATATCATTTTGTCTTGGTAATGATTTGTCGCCAAACACAGCAATGCACGAAGAAAAACCAGGGAACATCCTGTGAGCAAAAAATATCGGCTTCGTGCGCCTTGTGTGGTGTGACGGCGCTTTATATTTATTTAGGACTACCATAACAGCAGCCATGCGGTTACGGCAAGACACACTTTTGGTAAGATATTTATCAAGTGGCAAGCAGCAAGAGCGAAGCAGCAGACAAAAGCTTTCCCTTGCCACTTCGCCCTTGCTACTTGCTACTTCATTGGAGATAAATCGTGTCCGGCAATACTCTGGGAAAACTGTTTACTGTCACCACCGCCGGCGAAAGCCATGGCGCCGCACTGGTTGCCATTGTTGATGGCTGCCCGCCGGGTCTTGAGCTATGCGAAGCCGATTTGCAGCAAGACCTCGACCGCCGCAAACCCGGCACCAGCCGCCACACCACCCAGCGCCGCGAAGACGATGCCGTGAAAATTCTGTCCGGCGTGTTCGAAGGCAAAACCACCGGCACACCGATTGCGCTGCTGATTGAAAATACCGATCAGCGATCCAGAGACTACAGCGACATCATGAACAGCTTCCGGCCAGGTCATGCCGATTACACCTATCAGCAAAAATACGGCTTTCGCGATTACCGTGGCGGCGGTCGCTCCTCGGCGCGTGAAACCGCCATGCGCGTAGCCGCCGGCGGCATTGCCAAAAAATATTTGCAGCAGCGTTATGGCATAAAAATACGCGGCTATTTATCGCAACTGGGGCCAATCAAGATTGATCTGGCCGACTGGAATCAGGTTGACCAGAATCCGTTTTTCTCACCGGATGCGAGCAAGATTGCCGAACTGGAAAATTACATGGACGCGCTACGCAAGGAAGGCAATTCTGTTGGCGCACGCATTACCGTGATTGCGGAAAATGTACCGCCCGGATTGGGCGAACCCATATTCGACCGCCTCGATGCTGAAATTTCTTACGCCATGATGAGCATCAACGCCGCCAAGGGCGTGGAAATCGGCGGCGGTTTTTCATGTGTTGCAGCAAAAGGCACCGAGTTCAGAGATGAAATCACCCCGCAGGGATTTTTAAGCAACCACGCCGGCGGCATACTCGGTGGCATCAGTTCCGGCCAGGACATTATTGTTCACACCGCATTCAAACCGACATCCAGCATGCGCTTGCCCGGGCGCAGCGTGGATATTCACGGCAACCCGGTTGAAGTCATCACCGAAGGTCGTCACGATCCCTGCGTCGGCATACGCGCCACGCCGATTTGCGAAGCCATGCTGGCGATGGTTCTGATGGATCACATGTTGCGGTTTCGTGCGCAGTGCGGCGATGTGAAGTGTGCGACGCCGGTGATACCGGCGAGTGTGAAATAATTTTTTGCAGGTGCGCCTTCAGGCGCACTCTTTTACTGCTTGATTTGGTGCTGAAATTTCTTCTGGTTTTGCAAATCCCTTTTTCGCCTGCGTGCACCAGGAATTTTTTGGTGACACAAGAATGATTTTCATGGGTTGCCAGACAAAAAGTTACCCGCCCGAAAGGGCGGAATAAAACTTATCAGAGCCTGATAAAAAAATCAGCAACCATAATACCCAAATACAACAACGAATTCTTTACATGAATTTGCAGAACATTAATCCTCAATGATCAAATCCATCCCCTACTGGCGAATCTCGGCGTTTTATTTATTTTATTTCGCCTCGCTCGGCGCCTTTGTACCCTACTGGAGTTTGTATCTCCAGTCGCTGGATTTCGACGCGCGCGCCATTGGTGAACTCATGGCCATTGTCATGGCTACTAAAATTGTTGCTCCTTATGTATGGGGCTGGATTGCGGATCACACTGGCCGTGGCATGCAGATTATCCGGCTTGCAGGCATTTGTGCATTCATTGCATTTACCGGTGTATTGCTGAATTCTGCTTACTGGTGGCTGATGATTGTGATGTTTCTGTTCAGTTTTTTCTGGAATGCACAACTGCCGCAATTTGAAGTCAACACCATTAATCATCTTGAACAGGATTCGCACCGGTACAGCACCATCCGCCTGTGGGGTTCGCTGGGGTTTGTGCTGTCTGTTGCCGGTATCGGAATACTGCTTGAGCAACACGATATTTCATTCCTGCCAAAAATATTACTGCTGTTTTTTTTCCTGATTGTTACCAGCAGCTTTCTGGTTCCGGCAAAAAACAGTGGCCGGCATTTGCAGAAAAGTGGCGAAATAATCAGCGTATTGAAACAGCCCGTGGTACTGGCGGTGATGGCAGTGTGTTTTCTGGCGCAACTGAGTCATGGCGCCTATTACACATTCTTTTCCATTTATTTGCAGGCACATGATTACAGCAGCACCACTATTGGCGGCTTGTGGGCGCTGGGTGTTTGCGCGGAAATTATTGTGTTTGTTTTCATGTATAAATTGTTGCCGAAATTTGGCGCTCGCAACCTGCTGCTCGCGGCGCTGGCGTTATCAGCCTTGCGCTGGTATCTGATTGGTCATTTTGTGGATGAACTGGCGATATTGCTGTTTGCACAAACGCTGCACGCCGCCAGCTTTGGTTTGTATCACGCCGTCAGCATTGAACTGTTTCACCGTTTGTTTCGCGGCAGCCATCAGGGCCGCGGCCAGGCCTTGTATTCCAGCATCAGCTTTGGTGCCGGTGGTGCCATGGGCAGTTACATCAGCGGCCGGTTATGGGATGAAGGTGGTGCGACACTGATTTTTAATTTGTCGGCGATTATTGCTTTCATTGCATTATTTATTGCGTGGCGATTTATTGTGGAAAGTAGCAAGGATCAAGTTGCAAGTAGCAAGTAAATCCTTTTCCTTGCCACTTGCCACTTGCCACTTGCTACTTGCAACTTGCCACTTGCTAATCGAAACTGCGCAACCATTATCCTCTTCTCTCTAAACATGATTTCACCATGCGTATAGCATTAGGCATTGAATACGACGGCAGCCATTTCAGCGGCTGGCAAATGCAGCGTCATGGCACACGCACGGTGCAAGAGGAACTGGAGCGCGCCTTGTCCGTGGTGGCGGATGAAAATATCCAGGTAATTTGTGCCGGTCGC
>JAUPMA010000196.1 GCA_030836935.1 Pseudomonadota bacterium
AGGTAGTGGATAATGCCATTGATGAAGCCCTTGCCGGACACTGCACTGAAATTACGGTAAAAATTCACAGCGACGAGTCTATTTCTGTGGTGGATAACGGGCGCGGTATTCCGGTGGATATACACACGGAAGAGGGCGTATCCGCTGCCGAAGTCATCATGACGGTGCTGCATGCCGGCGGTAAATTTGATGATAATTCCTACAAGGTATCCGGTGGCTTGCATGGTGTGGGCGTTTCTGTAGTCAACGCCCTCTCTGAAAAGTTGCGTCTGACCATCTACCGTGATGGCCATATACACCAGCAGGATTACCAGCTCGGTGAACCGCAGTACCCCCTGAAAGTGATTGGCAACACGGAACGTCGTGGTACGGAAGTCCATTTCTGGGCCAGCCCTAAAATTTTCACCAACATCCAGTTCCATTACGACATTCTGGCCAAGCGCCTGCGTGAGCTGTCTTTCCTGAATTCCGGGGTGCGCATTGTGCTGGTGGATGATCGCAGCAGCAAACAGGATGTATTCGAATACCAGGGCGGCATCAAGTCATTTGTAGAACATCTGAACAAGAACAAAACAGCCTTGCACCAGACCGTTTTCTATTTCAGTACTGAAAAAGACGGTGTTGGCGTTGAAGTCGCCATGCAATGGAATGATTCCTATCAGGAAAACATTTTCTGCTTTACCAATAACATCCCGCAAAAAGACGGCGGAACCCACTTGGCCGGATTTCGTGGCGCGCTTACCCGCACCTTGAATCAGTACATTGAAGAATCCGGGGTTGCCAAAAAGGAAAAAGTAGCCACCACGGGCGATGATGCCCGCGAAGGTCTGACGGCCGTGCTGTCGGTTAAAGTGCCGGATCCAAAATTCTCGTCGCAAACCAAGGACAAGCTGGTGTCGTCCGAAGTGAAATCGGCGGTGGAATCCACCATGAATGAGAAGTTGCAGGAATACTTACTGGAACGTCCGGCTGACGCCAAGGCTATCACCAGCAAAATCATCGAAGCCGCCCGCGCCCGTGAAGCCGCACGTAAAGCCCGCGAAATGACCCGCCGTAAGGGGGCGCTGGATATTGCCGGTTTGCCCGGCAAACTGGCAGATTGCCAGGAAAAGGATCCCGCCTTGTCAGAGCTTTACCTGGTGGAAGGTGATTCGGCGGGTGGTTCCGCCAAACAGGGTCGTGACCGCCGTACCCAGGCGATCTTGCCGCTGAAAGGCAAGATCCTGAATGTGGAACGCGCGAGGTTTGACAAAATGCTGGCTTCTGCCGAAGTCGGTACCCTGATTACTGCCCTGGGCTGTGGCATTGGCAAGGAAGACTACAACCCCGACAAAATGCGCTATCACCGCGTCATTATCATGACCGACGCTGACGTTGACGGCTCCCACATCCGTACCTTGTTGCTGACATTCTTTTATCGCCAAATGCCGGAGCTGATTGCCCGTGGCTACATTTATATTGCCCAGCCGCCGTTGTACAAGGTGAAAAAGGGCAAGCAGGAACGCTATGTCAAGGACGATGACGAGCTGAATGCCTATTTGCTGCAACTGGCCCTGTCCGGCTCCCAGCTGTTTGTGCAGCAGGGCACGCCAGCCGTTTCCGAAACCGCTCTCGGGGAACTCGCCAGGAGCCACATGGCTGTGCAGTCGGTGATCAGGCGCCTGTCGCGCCGCTATGAAGAAGAAGTGCTGCAAACCCTGATTACTTTGCCGGGCCTGAACGAAGAGGATTTGCAAAATCCGGCAATCTTGCAGCGTTTTGTAGATAAGTTATTGATTAATATAGAAAAACCAATCACTTCCGGGGTTCGTTATCAGGCCTGCGTGGTACCCCCGGTCGATGGCCCTTACTATGCTGTCCAGGTGACCCGCCAGCTCCATGGTCTGGATCACAACAAACTTTATGACAAGGAATTTTTTGTTTCGGCTGAATACCAGATGATTGCTCGCCTGTCGCAGCAACTGGAAGGCCTGTTTGGTGCGGGAGCCAGCATTCAGCGAGGTGAAAAAATCCAGCCCGTGACCAGCTTTGGCGAAGCCATGGACTGGATGTTCGAAGAAGCACGCAAGGGCCTGGGCATCCAGCGTTACAAGGGCCTGGGCGAAATGAACCCGGAACAGCTTTGGGAAACCACCATGAATCCCGAAACCCGCCGCCTGCTGCAAGTGCGGGTGGAAGATGCCATTGCGGCGGATGAAATTTTTACCACACTCATGGGAGACCAGGTAGAACCGCGCCGGGAGTTCATAGAACGCAATGCCTTGTCAGCAATGAATATCGATACCTGATAAACAATCAAAAAAATTTTGACACGGAGGCGCAGAGACACAGAGTTATATTTACCCTAAATCTCTGATTCTCCGTGTCTCTGTGTCAAATTCCTTTGATACGAACTAAGTGACAACCATGTCCAATCCGTTGCTGCAAAATTCTGTACTGCCATTATTTTCAGCCATCAAACCTGAACACATTGAACCTGCCATAGATCAGGTGCTGGCAACTAACCGCAACAGCTTGCAGGAATTGTTACAGCAAGTTGCCAGGCAACAACCGGACTGGAATTCGTTGATCAAACCGCTGGAAATACTCGATAACAATTTGTCGCGAGCCTGGTCACCTGTTCGGCATTTAAATTCGGTAATGAATTCAAAAGAACTTCGTGCAGCGCACGATGCCTGTGTTGGCAAGTTGAGTGCCTATTCAACCGAGCTGTCTCAGAACGAAGATTTATATAAAGCCTACTTGCACTTGCAACAAAGCGATACCTCGAAGACATTAA
>JAUPMA010000197.1 GCA_030836935.1 Pseudomonadota bacterium
AGTCGGCCAGCATCGGTTTGAATATCCAGTTGCCCAAGGAACAGAAACCCAATCCCTATCAGGACATTGCACTCAACTTCCGTCATTTTTTTTCGCGCAAGGTCATGTTTGTCAAATATGCCTCGGCCTATGTGGTCTGCCCCGGCGGTTTTGGCACACTGGATGAAATGGCTGAAATGCTCACCCTGGTGCAAACCGGCAAGACCCGGCACATCCCCATTATTCTGGTTAACCGCGATTTCTGGCAGCCGCTGCTTGCCTGGTTTGAAAATACGCTGGTGCATCAGGGCATGATCAATGCCGCAGATTTGCATCTGTTCAAGCTGGTGGATGAACCGGAAGAAGTCGTGAAGGCAATTTTTTCATTTTATGAACACCGCACCCTTTCGCCCTCGGCAGAAGAGCAGGAAATTCTGCTGCGCCTGTAGCCGTGGCTTCGGTTACCATGCGCAACCATGTTGTCACGCCTCGCCCACCGCATTGAATACATTATCGACCTGACTGGCCGCTGTGTTTCCTGGCTCAGTCTGGCCATGGTATTGCTCACCGGTCTGGTGGTGGTGTTGCGTTATGTTTTTGATCTGGGCTGGATCGCCATGCAGGATGCCATCAGCGCCCTGCATGGCGTGCTGTTTCTGGTCGCCGCCAGCTACACGCTGAAATACGATGAACACGTGCGCGTGGATATTGTGTACCAGAAACTCGGCGCGCGCGGCCGCGCCTGGGTGGATCTGCTGGGCAGCCTGTTCATTCTGCTGCCGGTGTGCGGTTTCATTTTCTGGATCAGCTGGGTTTATGTCCTGGAAAGCTGGCGCATTTTTGAATCCTCGTCCGAAACCGGCGGCCTGCCGGGTGTGTATCTGCTCAAATCCTTTATTCTGCTGATGCCCGTATTGCTGGTGCTGCAGGGCCTGGCGATGATTCTGAAAAATCTGGCGCTGCTAGGCAGCAGAACGCACGACGACAGACACGACGGCCACACGCACAGGCCGGAATCCTACATGCGCATTCCCGCCGCCATTCATCGCGACGAACCTGATGAGGAGAACAGGAACTGATGGAATACCTGTCACTCTGGCTGTTTGCCGCCGTTTTTATTCTGTTGCTGTCAGGTTACCCGGTAGCGTTTGTGCTTGCCGGTACGGCGCTGCTGTTTGCCGCCGGCGGCAGTTTGTCCGGCGTGTTCGATGGCGCCTTTCTCGAAGCCCTGCCCAATCGTTTATACGGCATCATGATGAACGTCACGCTGATTGCAGTGCCGCTGTTTGTGTTCATGGGCGTAATGCTGGAACGCTCGCGCATTGCCGAAAACCTGCTCGAAACCATGGCCAAGCTGTTTGGCCCGATGCGTGGCGGCATCGGCATTTCGGTGATGCTGGTCGGCACGCTGCTCGCCGCCAGCACCGGCATTGTCGGCGCCACCGTGGTCACCATGGGACTGCTGTCATTGCCAACCATGCTCAAGCGCGGTTATGACCCGCACATTGCCTGCGGCACCATCTGCGCATCCGGCACACTGGGGCAAATCATTCCGCCTTCCATCATTCTGATTTTGCTGGCCGATGTGTTATCCGCCGCCTACCAGCAGGCACAGCTCGACCAGGGAATTTTCAGCCCGGAAACCATTTCGGTCGGCGATCTGTTTGTCGGCGCCATTATTCCCGGCCTGCTGCTGGTACTGCTCTTCATTATTTATCTTGGATTTGTCGCCTGGCTGAAACCCGCTGCCATGCCCGCCATTCCCGATGCCGACCGTGGCCACCGCCGCGAACTCTGGCTTGGCGTTTTGCAGGAACTGATACCGCCGCTGCTGCTGATACTGCTGGTGCTGGGTTCGATTATCGGCGGCATTGCCACACCTACTGAAGCAGCGGCTGTTGGCGCCATGGGTTCCATGGTTCTTGCCATCAGCCGGCGCCGTTTCAATCTGGCCGTGCTGCGCGAAGTAATGCAAACCACCACCCGCGTCAGCAGCATGGTGTTCATGATCCTGATTGGCGCCGCCATATTCTCGCTGGTGTTTCGCGGTTTTGCCGGCGACGATCTGGTGCATGAATTATTGAGTTCACTGCCGGGAGGAAAATACACCGCCCTGCTGGTGGTGATGCTGGTAATGTTTTTGCTCGGCTTCGTTCTCGACTTCATCGAGATTGTGTTTGTCGTGGTGCCCATTGTCGGCCCGGTGCTATTAGCCATGGACATAGACCCGGTCTGGCTGGGCATATTGATGGCCATTAACCTGCAAACTTCGTTTCTCACGCCGCCATTCGGTTTTGCGCTGTTTTATTTGCGCGGTGTTGCACCCGCGCACATCACCACCATGCACATTTACAAGGGTGTGGTGCCCTTCATTCTGCTACAGCTGCTGGCACTGGGACTGATTGTAATCTGGCCGCAACTGGCAACCTGGTTGCCGGAATTGCTGGCCAGCTGACAAACACAGCATTCATCGCACCTGCAAATAGGCCAGCTCGGAAATGGCTGACCATTTTTTTACCTGTCTGGTAAAAGCATCCAGCGACTGGTAAATTTTTTTCGACTGCGCATCCTTGTTCGCCAGTTCAGTCACCACATCGTGAGACAGCTGTTTCATTTTCTCCAGCACCGCATCCGGCAACCGGCGCACATCCACCTTGTGTTTGCTGACCAGCGTATCCAGCGCGGCATGATTGCGCGCCGCATATTCCGTCACCATGTCTTCATTCACCACGCGGCAGGCATTCAGCACAATACTTTGCAAATCCTTGTCGAGCGCAGCAAAAGCCTTTTGATTGATCAGCGCCTCGAGCGTGGTGCCCGGCTCGTGCCAGCCGGGGTAATAGTAATATTTCGCCGCCTTGTACAAACCAAACGCCAGATCGTTATAGGGGCCAACCCATTCCGTAGCATCAATGGCGCCGGTTTTTAATGCGGTGAACAATTCACCGCCAGGCAGATTTACCGGCGTACCGCCCGCGCGCGCCAGCACTTCGCCACCCAGACCGGGAATGCGCATTTTCAATCCCTTGAGATCATTCACCGTGCTGATTTCGCGATTGAACCAGCCAGCCATCTGCACGCCGGTATTTCCCGCTGCAGCGGGTATTACACCAAACGGCTTGTATGCTTCGGTCCATAATTCCAGACCGCCGCCGTGATACAGCCAGGCTGTCATTTCGGTGGCCGTCAGACCAAACGGCACACAGGAAAAAAACTGGAAATTTTCATTCTTGCCTTTCCAGTAATAGGCAGAGCCATGACCCATCTGCGCCGTACCGCGCGACACCGCATCAAATACTTCCAGTGCCGGCACAATTTCACCCGCGCCATACACCTTTACCTGCAAGCGGCCGGCTGACATTTCTCCAATCAGTGCCGCCAGTTTGTTGGCGCCGGTTCCCAGGCCGGGAAAATTCATCGGCCAGGTAGTAACCATTTTCCATTTGATTTCTGATTTGGCCTGCACCACTGGCGCAGTAACCATTGCTGCACCGGCAACCACTGTTGATGCGCCGGCCGATTTGATGAAGTCGCGTCTTTTCATAATTGTCTTTCACTCTCTGTCAAATCAAATTCGTTTACAAAATCCTGCACCCTGTCTGCAGCCAGCGGCTGGCTGAAATAATAACCCTGCATGTGAGCGCATCCCAATTCACGCAAATTGTTGTACTCAGCCAGTGTTTCCACCCCTTCTGCCACCACCTGCATGTTCAGTTTCCAGGCCAGTGCCAGCACGCCATCGAGCATGCGCCGGGTTTCGGTGTTGCCGCCGCAGGTAGCTGTAAATGCGCGATCGATTTTAATGACATTCAACGGGCATTGGAGCAGACATGACAGCGAAGCATTGCCGCTGCCGAAATCATCAATGGCTATTCTGAAACCGTTTTTCAGCAGCGCGTCCAGAATATTTTTTTGCTCGGTGCTGCTGACGATGAATTTCTGCTCATTAAAATCAAGCATGATATCCGCTGGCAATAAATCATGTTTTTCACATTGCTCAAGCAGATATTTTTCCAGATCATCCGCAATTTGCGCCGGTGACAAATTGATAACCAGATAATCCAGCGTAACACCCTGCCGACGCCAGCGGCCAAAATCCGCGCAGGCTTTTTCAATAACCTGATTGCCAATGGCGCTGATAAAACCGGAATGCTCTGCATTGGGCAAAAACCGCTGCGGCATCAACAGGCCCGCCGGCGTTTGCCAGCGCACCAGCGCCTCGATTGCCTCAACCCGGTTTTCGCCAACCGAAATTTGCGGCAGATACAGCACCACAAATTCGTGGTTCTTCAACGCATGATGCAAATTCTGGTCGGTTTGCAGCCATTGCCAGGCCGTGTCATTCATGTGCTGTGAATGCAGGTGGAAACTGTTGCCAGTAATCTGTTGCGCCACACGCAAGGCCAGGGTGGCCTTTTCCAGCAGATCTTCCTCATCAATACCATCTTCCGGTGACACGCTGATGCCGATGGAAATTTCCAGCGCTATCACCGCACCTTCAATCTGGTATTCCTCGCCCAGGGTAGAAAGAATTTTCTGCGCCACAATGCCGGTCTGCTGAACATCAGCCAGATCCTCGAGCAGAACAGCAAAATCATCTTTCTCGAAATGGGCAACCGTATCACTTTCACGCACATTGAATTTCAGACGGCGCGCCATGGCTTTCAGAATCTGGTTGCCGGCATCACGGCCATAATTTTTGTTGCTGGACGAAAAATCGCGCACGTCTATCAGCAATACAGCCACCTGTTTGTTGCTGCGCTGACTGCGATCAATCGCCTGTTTCAGCTGCTTGACGAACAGCTGGCGATTGGGCAATCCGGTAAGGCTGGTGTAGAAACTTTCCTTGTCGCTCCTGTTCATATCGGCAACGGTAGACGACATCATGATGATGTGATTGATTATTTCATTCTGTTCATTGGTTACTATATTGATAGTGGTTTGCATGTTGCAGGTTTCACCACTTTTCAGCCGTTGCCAGATTTCCCCCTGCCATGATCCCTGTTGACCGATGGCATCAAGTACTTCACGGGAAATCAGTTTCTGGTCGCGGCCCGCCAGATAATTATCCGCATTGTTATTCAGCACTTCTGACAACTGGTAATCCGTCAAATCCGTGAATGCCTGATTGATGGAAATGATCAGATTATTGCGATCTGTAATCATGACGGCATCTGTTGTGCAATCAAACATTTTTGAAGCCAGCAATAATTGATCTTCGGCGATACGGCTGTCCGTAACATCATGAATAATGGAATACAGCAGGGACTTGCCGTTGATTCCCATCACACCATCACGCACTTCAACAAAACGAACTTCGCCACTGGCCATGCGATGCGGACAGGTGTAATAACCCAGCTTCTGTTCTGTTGACTGCTGAATCAGGGCGAGAATTTTATCCCGCGATAAAATGTTGATGCGATCCAGACTCATGCCCGGCATTTCGTCCTGGCTGTAACCGTAAAAACCGGCAGCCGCAAGATTAGCGGCTTCTATCCGGTAATTTTCAACATCAATTACCAGCTTGATAGCCTGATTGTTTTCAAACATCTGGCGATAGCGCTGTTCGCTGTTCTTTAATGCCAGTTCAGTCTGTTTGCGCTGGCTGATGTCGCGCAAAACAAACTGGTACACCTGGTGCTCACCATAACTGACCTTGTGCGCATTGATTTCTACCTGCAAGGCACTGCCTTTGCGGTTGCGGATAACATGCTCGTAACTTGCGTGATTATAAATTTCGAGATTACCCAGCTGCTCGCTGATGTTGCGCTGTTCGCCGCCAGCTTCCAGTTCAAGCAATGTCAATTTCATTAAATCATCACGGCAATAGCCAAGCATGCGAACAGCCACTTCGTTGGCATCCAGAATCCGCAGGGTCTTGATATCCACAACCAGAATGGCATCACTGGCATGCTCAAACAGCGAACGGTATTTTACTTCCGATCCAATCAGTGCTTCCGTGGAACGGCGAAGTTCGGTTACGTCATGCAGCAGCATGTGCAGATAATGGCGGCCATCAATCATTATGTCTTGCGCAAATCCCGAAACATCCACTTCAACCTTGTCGCGCGTATACAGTTTCGCCTCGAATTCGCCGCTGCCGGTTTCCAGCAGATGCGCCACGGTCAATACAAATTTCTCGCCGTTTTCTTCCGGCAAATGCGCATTGAAACGCATGGATGAAAACTCGTGCGAGGTATATCCAAGCAAACCATTCATGGCGCAATTGAAGGAAAACGGTTTGAGATTCTGCGCATCCATCACCAGCACGGGATAGGGCAATTTATCAAACAGGTTCTGGTAACGCTGCTCCAGCTCGGCATTGAGATTCCTGAATGTTTTCAGGACCGTAATGTTACGGCAATAACCTACAATACCCAGCAGCCGTCCCTTGCGATCACGCACCGGCATTTTTTTACATGACCAGGTCTCCACTCCATGCCCGGTATTTTTTTGCGTTTCCCAGATGATTGTTTCATTGTTTTGCAGGATTTTTTTATCTTCAATTTCAATTTTGTGCGCCAGCAGGGCGTTGAATAACTGAAAATCCCGGCACCCCAGCACATCCTTTCCATCAAGATCAAGCAGCTGTTTTGCGGTCTGGTTCATCAGCCGGTAATAACCATGTCTATCCTTGAAAAAAAGACCATCCGCTTCTTCAGCCAGAATGTTGTTATAAATCCCGAGCCGGAAAGTTTCATTGTCGGCTTTCAGCTCGGTATAGCCCAGCACCAGCCTGGCCAGCGCATAAACTCCCGCTGCAACAACAAGAATCATCATGCCGCTGATAAAGGCGTACATGACATTGGCATCGCCTGGTACCACATATAAATCCACCAGGTTCTCACCGAAAAACAGCCACAGCAATCCGCCGAAAAATGCGATGCTTGTTATGGAAAGATAAAAGTAATACTGGCGGATTTTCATCATAGGAAATTTCAGGAATCAGAATGGTAATGAAGACAAACCATTTCCAGACCTAGGCCTTGACCTCCAGATTCGCATACGCCAGCACCAGCCATTTGCTGCCGCTGTTTCTGAAATTTACTTCAACGCGGGCATGACTGCCCTGGCCTTCATAATTGGTCACCATTCCTTCGCCGAATTTCTGGTGTTGCACGCGCTGGCCAATCATCAGGCCTCTGCCATTTTGCTGTTGCGGTTTACTGCCAGCCGGAGATGACGGCTTGCTGTTGCCAAAACGCACATCCTGCAAATACTCGGCTGGAATTTCGCCGAGAAACTGCGACGGCAAGGGATAATAATCCTTGCCATACAGGCGGCGGCGCTCGGCGTAAGTCAGCACCAGTTGCTGCCGCGCACGGGTAATGCCGACATAACACAGACGCCGCTCTTCCTGCATGCGTCCACCTTCGGCACGTGCACGTTCCGATGGAAACAAACCTTCTTCCACACCGCAAATAAACACCAGCGGAAATTCCAGGCCTTTTGCGGAATGCAGCGTCATCAACTGCACACAATCTTCCCCTGCATCGGCCTGGCCTTCGCCGGCTTCGAGTGCGGCATGCGCAAGAAAAGCGGTGAGCATGTCGGTTTCCACCACATCACTGTTATGAAAATCATAACCGCGTGCGGCGTTTACCAGTTCCTGCAAGTTCTCCACGCGCGCTTCGGCCTTTTCGCCTTTTTCCTGGCGGTATAAATCCAGCAGGCCGCTGTGCTGGATAACGTGTTCAGTTTGTTCATGCAGCGGCAGGTTTTTAACCGCTTCGTGCATGCCCTCAACCAGTTGCAAAAATCCGCGCAGCGCATTGCCGGCGCGCGCAGTGAGGCCCGGTTGCTGCAACAATGTTTGCGCCGCCTGCCACAACGGCAAATTCATGTTCCTGGCCAGTTCACGCAACTGTTCCAGTGTCTTGTTGCCATTGCCGCGTGTCGGCTGATTGATCACGCGCTCGAATGATGCATCATCAGAACGATTGGCGAGCAGGCGCAAATACGCCAGCGCATCCTTGATTTCGGCGCGTTCAAAAAAACGCAGACCGCCGTAAACACGATAAGGCAAACCATCAAACATCAACTGTTCTTCAAACAAACGCGATTGTGCATTGGAGCGATACAAAATGGCGGCATCGGAACGTGCATTGCCCAGTTCAATCCAGCGCTTGATGCTGTCAATGACATAACGTGCCTCATCCTGTTCGTTATACGCGGCATAGAGTTTTATCGGCTCACCCTGTTTGCCCTGCGTCCACAAATTTTTACCCAGGCGATCATCGTTGCGGGAAATCAGCGCATTCGCGGCATTGAGAATGGTGGCCGTGGAACGGTAATTCTGTTCCAGCTTGATCATCAAACAGGACGGGAAATCTTTTTTGAACGAATGAATGTTTTCAACGCGCGCACCACGCCAGCCGTAAATCGCCTGGTCATCATCGCCGACAATAAACAAATGCGCGCCATCGCCGGATTTATCGGCCGCCAGCAAACGCACCCAGGCATATTGAATCGTGTTGGTATCCTGAAACTCATCCACCAGCACATGCCGAAACCGGCTGCGATAATGGCGGCGCAATTCCTCGTTATCGCGCAGCAATTCCAGCGAACGCAAAAGTAATTCGGCAAAGTCCACCACCCCGGCGCGCTGGCACGCCACTTCGTACGCCGTGTAAATGCGCAGCAATTGCTGCTGCACCGGATCACCGCCACTGTTGATATGTTGCGGCCTTAAACCTTCATCCTTGCGCGCATTAATGAAACCGGTAATGTGTTTGGGAATCCAGCGCGTTTCATCCAGCTCCAGATTACGCAACACGCGCTTCACCATGCGCAGCTGATCATCACTATCGAGCACCTGAAACGCCTGCGGCAAATTCGCTTCTTTCCAGTGCGCACGCAACAGCCGATGCGCCAAACCATGAAACGTGCCCACCCACATGCCACTCACCGGCATGTTTTGCAGCGCCTCAACACGGTGGCGCATTTCACTCGCCGCCTTGTTGGTAAAGGTCACCGCCAGCAGCGAAAACGGCGAAATGCCCTCCACCTGAATCAGCCAGGCCATGCGATGCACCAGCACGCGGGTTTTGCCACTGCCGGCACCGGCCAGCACCAGCATCGGGCCGGGTGGCGCGGTCACCGCTTCACGCTGTGCGGGATTGAGTTGATCGAGTATGTGGGATACATCCATGGGCGGGGATTCTAGCAATTCAGGTGCTGGATGTGCGGAGAAATTCTGCGGTTTTCACTGGCGCGGAACCAATCCGCCATTTGAGGCAAGACTTTGCTGTTAGCTTTTGTAGGTGCGCCTTTAGGCGCACAGCTTTTATCTCTCGTTCCCACGCTGGCGTGGGAACGCATATGGTTCCGTTTGTTTACTGAAATTTCTTCGGGCTTTGAAAATCCCTGTTTCGCCTTGGGGCGAGTTACTTCTTTTGCTTGTACAAAAGAAGTAACCAAGAAAATACACCCCGGTCGCGTTGGCCCCCAAAAAAGCTTGGGGGCTTCCCTCGCAGCAACAGTTTTGCTTCAAGGCCGTTTTGATGCGCCATCCGGGCTTATCAAAACTAAAATGCACATCCCTGTGCATTTTACCTTGGCAAAACCACTGCTACTCGGCAACGCTTAAGGAG
>JAUPMA010000198.1 GCA_030836935.1 Pseudomonadota bacterium
CCGATCTCCTAAAATAAGTTTTATTTCATGGGGATAGCACAATAGTTCTGCCGACATCACTAGTTACTGAATGAGTTTTTACGCCGACCCCCAAGCAAGCGATTAAAAGCGCCGACTTCCGCCACAACTACTGTGGCATAATACAAACGAGCTGATCATCAACAATGTTTTACTGTAACCAATAAGGAGATCATATGAATTTGATAAGAATTTCAATGCTGGCGGCTACAGTCGTCATGACCGGTTGCGCTCATGTGCAATTTGATAACTACATGGATGAAAAACAACCCATGACGTTCACCTACGAATACAGCGTGACTGGTTCCAAACTGGATTTATGGCGAAAGGGACGTGATTTTTTTAATAGCACCTACGTTGATCACAGAACAGTTATCAAAACAACCGACGAAAATGCCGCCACACTCACCGGACGCGGCCTGGCCGATTGGACACTAGGTGCAGGTAGCCGCTACCAGTCAACGTGCTCAACGGCTTATCAAATACAATTTGCCGCAGCAAATAACAAGGCCCGCGTAATATTCGAGATCACCAAAGGCAACGCACCAGAAAGCCGATGCCAGGGTTGGCCTGTTCCTAGCCAAAACGGCTACATCGAAATCCGAAAACAATTTCATGATCTGCATGTGGCGCTGGGAACAGCACTCAGACAAGAAGCTTTCAGCACATTCCAAGCGCAATAAAACAAAGAGGCGCTCGCCGTTACTCACATAAGCCCGCTTCGGCGGGTTTTTTATTATGTTGATTCCAGTGAAATAGGGTCTGACACAATATCTTCACGGCCTTTCTAGTGATTTAGTTGTAGTGAATGTCTGCTTTTTTTGATCGTAGCTGTTCCTGGAAGGCATACTTCGGAGCGGAAACAGAAGTCAGTCAAAAAAATCGAGCGACGGCTTCTGATTGGTTTTTGTCGCAAGCTGTCAGCAATTAATCCGCATGTTCATCCAATACATCAATCAATCTTTTCGCTGCATTCGACAAAGTGCGTTCCCGGTGCCAGGCCACACCCAGCTGGCGTTGCATACGGGCGTTGTTGATGTCGATATGCACCAGATTTTTGTCGCACATGGCGAGCGGCAGCACACTCCAGCCCAGCCCGATTGAAACCATGGTTTTGATGGTTTCGAGATAATTTGTTTCCATGGCAATTTTCAGGCGGTCGGTTTTGATGCCCAGCATTCTTTCCAGCAGTGCGCGGGTGAATGTGCTTTGTGATGGCAAAATCGCCGGATGTTGCACCAGGTTTTTCAGGGTGACATTTTTTTGTTTTGCCAGTGCGTGTTTGCGTGCCACAACCACACCGAGCGGATCGTGCCAGATGATTTGTGTGGCCAGCTCAGCAGGCGGCTTGTCAGGCAGGGTAGCTACGGCAATTTCCAGTTCGCCCTTGAGTACGGCATCCATGGCTTCTTCCGAATCCATGAAATGAATATCCAGATCAACCTGTTCATATTGCCGTTTGTAATGGCTCAGTACCGGCGGCAGACGGTGCAGGCCAATGTGGTGACTGGTGCCGATTTTTAACTGGCCGCCGATATGACCACTCAGGTTGCTGATGATGCGCCGGCTCTCCTCGATTTCAGCCAGAATCCGCCGGCAACTGGGCAGCAGGGCAATGCCGGCTTCGGTGAGTTGCACGCTTTTGCCGATGCGGTCAAAAAGTTTTACATCCAGTTCGGTTTCCAGCGCCGAAATGCGTTTGCTCACGGCGGGCTGGGTAAGGTACAGGCGCTCGGCGGCTTTGGAAAAAGAGCCGGTTTCGCTGACGTGGATGAAGGCGGACAGGTTCTGGATGTTCATTAATTTAGTGTTAAAGCTTAAAGGTTGAAGTGCAAAGGAAAGGAAAAGCGCCCTTCCTTTAAGCTTTGTACTTTAACACTTTATTCCTGAAAGGAATCCTTATTATGAAAAAGATGAATTTGATTCATTAAACCGGCAGGCCTAGACTTGCCACCAATTTAACGTGAATGTCGCGTAGTGACACCAACTTGCCCTCGCCCGTGAAGCGGGAGAGGGGGAACCGTCAGCGTGAGCTGACGGTGGGAGAGGGCGGCATGCCCGCAGAGGAAAATCATGGCTGGCAAAACCTTATACGACAAATTATTCGAATCCCACATCGTGCGTGCCGAGGATGATGGCACGGCGCTGCTTTATATTGACCGCCATCTGGTTCACGAAGTCACTTCGCCGCAGGCGTTTGAGGGTTTGCGTCTGGCCAATCGCAAACCCTGGCGCGTGGATACGGTGCTGGCGGTGCCGGATCACAATGTGCCAACGACGGCGCGCAGCCGTGGTATCGAAGACGCTGTGGCGCGCACCCAGGTGGAAACTCTGGATGCCAATTGCCGCGAATACGGCATTACTGAATTTCGCATGGATGATATTCGTCAGGGCATTGTGCATGTCATTGGCCCGGAGCAGGGCGCCACTTTGCCCGGCATGACGCTGGTGTGCGGTGATTCGCATACGTCCACGCATGGCGCATTTGGTGCGCTGGCATTTGGCATCGGCACATCCGAAGTGGAGCATGTGCTGGCAACGCAATGTCTGTTGCAGAAAAAAATGAAAAACCTGCGCGTGAATGTCGAAGGCAAACTGGGCGCGGGCGTTACTGCAAAAGATATTGTGCTCGCTGTCATCGGTAAAATCGGCACGGCCGGTGGCACCGGTTATGCCATGGAATTTGCCGGCAGTGCGATTCGTGATTTGTCGATGGAAGGCCGCATGACGATTTGCAACATGGCGATTGAAGCCGGTGCACGCGCCGGTCTTGTCGGTGTGGATGATGTCACCCTCAATTATGTGCGTGGCCGCCCCTATGCGCCGAACGAGGCGATGTGGAATGCGGCGGTGAATGCCTGGCGTGATTTGCACAGCGACAGCGACGCAAAGTTTGATCGTGAAGTGTCACTCAATGCCGCCGAAATTAAACCGCAAGTCACCTGGGGTACATCACCGGAAATGGTGGTGGCGATTGATGAGCGCGTGCCGAATCCCGTTGCTGAAAATGATGTCGTGAAAGCCAATGGCATGAACAAGGCTTTGCAATACATGGGGTTGGCTGCCAACACACCGATCACTGAAATAAAAGTGGATAAGATATTCATTGGCTCCTGCACTAATTCGCGGCTGGAAGATTTGCGCGACGCGGCGCGGGTGATTAAAGGCCGCAGGATTGCCGCCAATGTGAAGCAGGCACTGGTTGTACCCGGTTCCGGTTTGATCAAGCAGCAGGCAGAAAAAGAAGGTCTCGATAAACTTTTTATCCAGGCCGGATTCGAATGGCGTGAGCCGGGCTGTTCCATGTGTCTGGCGATGAATGCCGACCGGCTGGAACCGGGTGAGCGTTGCGCTTCTACGTCCAATCGGAATTTCGAGGGACGTCAGGGGCAGGGCGGTCGCACACATCTGGTGAGTCCGGCCATGGCGGCGGCAGCAGCGATTGCCGGACATTTTGTTGATGCAAGAAACTTCTGAGGAAATTTTATGAAAAAGATTTTTCTGATTATGTTGATGCTGTTTGCCTTGAGCGCATGCAATACATTTGAAGGCCTGGGCAAGGATATTCAGGGTCTGGGCAAAACGCTGGAAGATAAAAGCAAGGA
>JAUPMA010000199.1 GCA_030836935.1 Pseudomonadota bacterium
ACCACCAGCGATGTACAACAGTGCGGTTGCAATTTCCATTGTGTTCTCCTGTGAGAAAAATTGAATTTAAAAGTTAAGGGAAAGAATCAGTGACCGTGTTCCAGATGCGCCATGTCGAGATACACGATGGTCAGCGTCATGAAAATAAACGCCTGCAGGGTGATGATCAAAATGTGGAATATGGCCCAGCCCAGCTGCAGCAAACCACCGAAGGTGCCGATCAGCAGACCACCGCCAAACATCAGCGCAATCAATATGAAAATGGTTTCGCCGGCATACATGTTGCCGAAAAGTCGCAGCGCCAGTGACACCGGTTTGGAAATCAGCGATACACCTTCAAGTATGAGATTGAATGGCATGCCGAACTTGCCGAATGGCTGGAAGGCCAGCTCGCTGAAAAAGCCGCCAGCACCCTTGATCTTCACGCTGTAATACAGCATGAGCCAGAACACGCCCAGCGCGAGGCCAAACGTGACATTGGGATCGGTGCTCGGCACTACCTTGAAATACACATGATGCGGATCGGCGCCAAAGAAGGTCTGGCCAATCCAGCCAGCCAGCATCGGCAGCCAGTCAACCGGAATCAGGTCCATGAAGTTCATCAGGAATACCCAGGCAAAAATAGTGAGCGCCAAGGGAGCCACCATATCGTTTTTGCTGCTGAATGAACCACGCACGCTGTTATCAATGAACTCAATCATCATTTCAACGAAATTCTGCAGGCCACCGGGCACGCCGGTGGTCGCGGACTTGGCAACGCTGCGGAACACAAAAAAGAAGATCAGTGCCAGTGCAATAGACCAGCCCAGTGAATCGAGATGAAATGCCCAGAAACCCATTTCCCTGGCTTCTTCAACAGAATGCGCCAGGCCCCATGAACCATCGGCATGCTGGCCAAAAGTCATGTTTTGCAAGTGATGCTTGATGTACTCGCCCGATGTGATGCTGTCAGCGGACATTCTTTATGTCTCCAGTTTTGCTGTCATCAGTCCAAAAATACGACGCCAGCCAGGGAATCCAGGTTGTTAGCAGGTAGACCACCATCAGGCTGGCCACACTCAACGGCTTGATCATCACAAAAACAGCAATAAACAGCATGCCCGTCAGGATGACTTTTCCGACCTCGGCGCGATACACCCTGCCAAGGATTTGCCCCGGTTCAGTTGGTTCGCCAGCCAGTGCCCGCCAGGCAAACCAGATATGCGCCGAGGTTGCAATCATTCCGCCCGCCAGTGCCGACATGGCCAGACGGTGTTCTGTCGCCAGCCACATGCCCGCCAGGACAGCCAATAACAGCAATTGGAGTTGAATGCCGCGCCGCACCTGGGTTGTAGCTGTTTTTTGCACTAGGGAAATGCTCTGAATTCAGCCCGGAACGACAGGCCCGGACAACAAGACGGGGGCCCTCAAAAATGCGTGCAAAGTATAGGCAGCGACCTGATGAGGGTCAAGAACTTGATGACAGAATAAAGGCTCTATATACAATGATTTGCTTATTGAGCAAAAAACCCATGCTAATCAGTGAATACGACCCAGTATTCCGTCAAGTTCATCCAGGCTGCTGTAAGTAATGACCAGCTTGCCCTTGCCACCGGCCCGGCTTTCAATCATCACCGGCGCGCCGATGCGTTCACTGAGTTCGTCACACAAACGCTGGGTATCCGGATCGATGCGGGGTTTGGTTGCCACAGGAGATTCGGGGTTGAGATGGCGGCGCACCAGTGCTTCGGTTTCGCGCACTGACATACCCTTATCGGCTACATGCCTGGCCAGCCGGCTTTGTTCACTGCCGGTGATGGCCAGCAGCGCACGGGCATGACCCATTTCGATTTGTCTTTCGTCCACCAGCGTTTTTACGTCTTCGTTCAGCTCACGCAGGCGCAACAGATTGGTGACGGCGGTGCGTGAGCGGCCTACCGATTCGGCCACTTGCTGGTGGGTCATGGTGAATTCATCAATCAGGCGTTGCAGCGCACGGGATTCTTCCAGCGGATTCAAATCTTCGCGCTGGATGTTTTCGATCAGCGAGATGGCGGCGGCGGTGCGATCATCCAGTTCGCGAATAACCGCCGGGATGGCATCGAGTCCGGCCAGCTGGCTGGCACGCCAGCGCCGTTCACCGGCAATCAGTTCAAAACGGCCGGCACCCAGTGGTCGCACCACGATAGGTTGCACCACGCCCTGGGTGCGAATCGAGTCCGCCAGTTCCTGCAAGGCCAGCGGCTCGAAATGCACACGCGGCTGGTAACGGCCACGCTGAATCAAATCCACCGGAATGAACTGCATACCCGAGGTTGGCCCACTGGCCGCAGCCGTTACCGGCTCCGGATTGGTGAGTTGCTTGATTTCAGCTGCATTGCCCAGCAGGGCATTGAGACCACGTCCCAGGCCACGGTTTTTTTTATTCATGAATTAACTCGAGTGTTTCCAAATCCGGATCAGGCAACCGCGCCTGTCGCCACGCCATTCTTGACTTGCTTGCGGACAATTTCACCCGCCAGCGAAAAATACGCCAGGGCGCCATTGGAGGTTTTATCGTACTTCAGTACCGGCAAACCGTGTGAAGGCGCTTCGGCCAGACGGATATTGCGCGGCACCACAGTGCGATAAACGCGGTCACCAAAATGCTCGATCAACTGGCTGGACACATCAATCGCCAGCTTGTTGCGCGGGTCGTACATGGTGCGCAGCAGCCCTTCAATCTGCAAGCCCGGATTCACGCTGCTGCGAATCTGTTCAATGGTATCCACCAGTGCGCTCAAACCTTCCAGCGCGTAATACTCGCACTGCATGGGAATCAGCACGCCATCGGCACACACCAGTGCATTCAGGGTGAGCATGTTGAGCGACGGCGGGCAATCAATAATGATGAAATCGTAATCAGCCTTAACCTCGGCCAGCGCGCGGTTCAGGCGCTGTTCGCGCACATCGGCCTGCATCAATTCCACTTCGGCAGCGGTGAGATCGCTGTTGGCCGGCAACACGGAATAACCGGATTCAGGCACAAACCGAATGCAATCCCGGATGCTGGCTTCCTCGAGCAATACATCGCACACCGTAATTTCGAGCGCACGCTTGTCCACGCCGCTGCCCATGGTGGCGTTGCCCTGCGGGTCTATGTCCACCAGCAATACCCGGCGTGTGATTTCGGCCAGGCTGGCGGCCAGGTTTACCGAAGTGGTGGTTTTACCCACGCCGCCTTTCTGGTTGGCTACTGCGATTATTCTGGTCATAGTTTTTTAATTTCTATAAGAAGTCTTGGTTCGTCGAGGAAGGCCACATACAACGCATGACTGGCCACCTGTTCATACCCGGCCGGCAAAACTGTTTTTTCTTCTTTGGCTTTCATGGCCAGTATCCGGGTGTTCGATGTTACCAGATGTCGGGTGCTGTCCAATATAGCGTCGAGCGCCGCAAACGCGCGGCAGGTGATAATCGCCACCGGCTGGCTGGGGTGGAAGTTTTCAATGCGGCTGTGCACCACTTCGATGTTTTTCAGCCCCAGATCAATCTTCGCCTGGGTCAGAAAGCGTGTTTTCTTGCCATTACTGTCGAGCAATATAAAGGTGTGTTGCGGCAATGCAATGGCCAGTGGAATGCCGGGCAGCCCGGCGCCACTGCCCACATCCAGCACCGGCGACGCGCCGATGAACGGCAAAATACTCAGGCTGTCGAGGAGGTGACGGATCACCATTTGCTCGGGATCGGTAATGGCGGTGAGGTTGTAGGCCTGATTCCATTTGCGCATCAGCGCCAGATAATCGAGCAGGCTGGTTTGTTGCGCCGGGGAGAGTCGAATCCCCATGGTATCCAACCCTTGTTGCAATAAACGTTCTGTTTCCATATTCAACTTGCTGGTAAACGGCTGGGGTTATTTTTGACACGGAGACACAGAGGCGCAGAGAAAAAATTTAAAATGCCTGGCTTTGCTCTGTGTCTCTGCGGCTCTGTGTCTAATCTTTAAAAATTTTCAGGCTGACTTTTGCTGTTTTTTAATATGCACCGTGAGCAACGAAATCGCCGCTGGTGTCACGCCGGAAATGCGTCCGGCCTGACCGAGTGTGGCCGGTTTGTGCTGAATGAGTTTTTGCCGCACTTCGTTGGACAAGCCGCGCACCTGGGCGTAATCAAAATCCGATGGAATCTGGCTGTCTTCGTAACGTCGCGCACGATCAATTTCGATTTGCTGGCGATCGAGATAACCTTCGTACTTCACCTGGAT
>JAUPMA010000200.1 GCA_030836935.1 Pseudomonadota bacterium
TGCCGCACACTGAAAGAAAAGACACGGAACCGGATGTATGGAAACAGATGAAAGGCGATCCGGCCATTCGCAGCGGTGTGTTCCTGCAACGCCGGATTGAAAGCCTGATGGATACAAAACTCGACAAGGTTTTGTCCATCATGAATGAACTGATTACCGAACACGGCATCTTTCACGGCAAACTGCATTTTTCCAGTAACCGCGGAACCATCTGGCGTATCGATGACCCGTTTGTTTACCAGATTCTGGACATTGATGAATTAACCAATCCCGACATTTGCCTGGCCTATCCACGCCGGCCCTATCCCGAACGTGCCATAGTGCCGCCGGAACAGGTCATGCTTGTATTCGACATGTTCCGCAAACTGCGATTCGCCGATGAAAATGTTTACCTGCGCGCAGGCTCGCTCAATATTATCAACGGCATGGTTGGCCTGAATTTCTCCTGCGATGGTTCACATTACATGCCATTCAGGGAATTTCTCGAAAAAAATACCGGGTTCTGGTTTGGAACCACCCACTGACCTGAATGGCACTTACTTAAGGAGCCTCTGAACAAGTTTTGTAGGGTGGGCATCGCCCACCACTTGAGATGTCAATAACCCCTGCTGGGGGCAAGTGCCCACCCTACGTTCAATGATATCTAACCAAAATAAATGTAACGCGCCTGCCGCCATCATTTATCCATAAAGCGTTTTGTCTTGCTGGTAGCCTGCGCCGTTAACGGATCATCCGGCCAGTAATGTTTCTTGTATTTGCCACACAATTCCTTTTTCACTTCAAAGTAGGTTGTCTTCCAGAAACTTTCCATATCCTGTGTTACCTGCATCGGCTGGTAACCGGGTGACAATAAATGTATCAGCAATTTGAAGTGGCCATTTATGACGGCCGGGGTCTGCTTCTGGCCAAACAATTCCTGCAACCTCACTGCCAGCACCGGAACCTGCGGATCGCTGTAATCAATGGCAATGCGCGAACCACTGGGCACTGAAATATGGGATGGCGCAAGTTCATCCAGCATTTTCTGTTGCGTCCAGGAAATGCTGGCCGAGAGGATATTAAAAAGATTCAGTGATTGCAGTTTTTTGATGCTGTTCTGGCCAGTCAGATGCGGCAGCAACCATTCATCCAAATGCTGCAACAAATAATCATCATTCAGGTCTGGCAAATCCAGCTGTGCCAGTTGATGACTGCATGCCGGATTGGTTTGTTTCTGGATATTCAGGAATTGTACGCGCTGTTTTAATGCCAGGGCTTCCTTGCTCCATGGCAAACAGGCCAGACCGGTCTGTTTTACGCCATCGAGCAGCGCCCGATGCACGTTATCCCGGCTGGCGGATTCGTCAACCACTTCTTCCAGCACCAGGGCGCCGAGTTTAATCAGCTTACTGGCTTCAACACGTTGCGTTTGCGCATTCCAGATTACATGGCTGCGCTGTTCAATCAGTTCCGGAAAATACTCTTCCAGTTGTTGCAGCTGGATATCCGCCGCCTTGAAAATTCTGGCTTCGCGCTGCTGGTCATCCAGTTCAGCCACCACAATATATTCGGCGCCAGCCAGATCATCATGCTGATCAAGTATTGCGCCCTTGCCGTTGCTTAACAAATATCGCTGATCCTGGGTGTGGCGGCTTTGCGCAATCCGATCCGGATAGGCAAAGGCCAGCATGATGCCGGTTGATAACATGACAGATGATTTTTTATTCAGCTGTTTGATTTTTTGATAAAACTGCCCGGCAGTTTTAGTAACCAGCTGGCATTGCCATTTATCCACACTGGCCTCACTGGACAATTGCTTGTCTGCACGCAATATGTCCAGCCGTTTCTGTATATCGCTTGAACGCCTCGCATCGCTCCTGAAAATATCACGCTCAGTCAGCAACGCCGCAAGCTGGCAGGCATCGTAACCGCATCCCGATTCAGCTGCCTTTACCATCATGTGCGCCAGTCGCGGATGCGCACCTACTTCGAGTAATTGCTTGCCATGTGGAGTAATGCGCAAATCTTCAGTAATGGCTCCGAGTTCACGCAACAATTCCCTGGCTTGTGCAACCGAGCCTTCATTCGGCACATCCAGCCAGTGCAATTCCTTTACATCGGTTACACCCCAGTTCGCCAGTTCCAGCACCAGTGGTGCCAGATCACTGATCAGTATTTCCGCGCTGTTATGGCGCACCAGTTTTTTATGCTGGTTTTCTGTCCACAAACGATAGCATTTACCGGCACTCAGGCGACCGGCGCGGCCACTGCGCTGGTCGGCAGAATCCTGTGAAATAAAAACTGTGGCGATACGGTTCATGCCCGTACCGGGACTGAAACGCGATTCGCGTTGCAGACCCGAATCAATAACAACCGTAATGCCTTCTATGGTCAAACTGGTTTCGGCAATATTGGTAGCGAGAACAATTTTTCGTTCTCCTGCCTCACAAGGCAAAATAGCGCGATCCTGTTGTGCTTTGGTTAAATCGCCGTACAGTGGCGCAATTACAACCTGATTCATTTTCTGTTCTGTCAGCCAGCCTTGCAGCTTGCTCTCAACATTTTTTATTTCACGTACACCGGGTAAAAACACCAGTGCATTGCCCTGTTCTTCGATTATGACTTTGATCAATCTCTGTGTAATAACGTCAACCAGTTTGTAACGATCCGGCAGTACGGCATTGGCCGGCATATAAAAGTTTTCAACCGGAAAACTGCGGCCTTCGCTGACAATGACTGGTGCATTATCCAGCAATTTTGATATAGCTTCGGTATTCAGCGTGGCCGACATGATGAGTATCTTCAGATCCGGCCGCAGCAATTCCTGCGATTGCAAACAAAATGCCAGGGACAAATCTGCATGCAGATTGCGCTCATGGAATTCATCGAATATCACCAGTGCGACATCGGCCAATTCCGGATCGGATTGCAACAGGCGCGTGAGTATACCTTCCGTCACCACCAGAATTCTGGTGTGCTTGCTGTAACAGCGATCCGCCCGGATCATATAACCGACAGTATTGCCAACTTCCTCACCGAGCAAAAAAGACATGCGACTGGCCGCATTACGCGCCGCCAGCCGTCGTGGTTCGAGCATGATGATTTTTTTATTTTTCAGCCATGGCTGATCTAGCAGCGCAATCGGCACGGCTGTGGTCTTACCGGCACCGGGCGGCGCCTGCAAAACCAGACGCTGATGTGTGCGCAGTGTTTGTTGAACATCAGGTAGGACCTGATTGACAGGAAGATTGATCATGTGTGCAGATTTGGTTACCGGACGCTTATGGTTATTTTACACAACTCAACATCCTGCGGATTACGCTTTGCTAATCACCCTGCGCGGGCTGAATTCACCAGACCCGCGTAGGCCGCAATAACCAACGGGCATTGCGCCGTATTCAATCACTATGATTCACCGATCTGATAATCACATAATAATTCATATGTGCCGATAATCCATTGTCAGTCTCACTATTTTAAATACGGCGCAATGCACTGTATTTATTACGCCATACATACTCATTAACCAATCATCGTGCCATCCGAATTCTGAAACAAGGAAATAATTGTTCACACCATTTGCTGTCTTTGTTCTTCCTGCTGTATCTGCCATAAACTGGCATACAGGCCACGAAGCCCGAGCAATTGCGCATGCGTGCCCTGTTCCACAATTCTCCCCCTGTCCATCACCAGTATTTCATCCGCATCAATAATTGTGGATAAACGGTGCGCGATCACCAGCGTTGTGTGCTTCTCGGCCACATTGCGCAATGATTCAAGAATAACCTGTTCAGATTGCGAATCCAGAGATGAAGTCGCTTCATCAAATATTACAATGCGCGGATTCTTCAGAATGACACGGGCAATGGCGACACGCTGCTTTTCGCCACCGGATAATTTAAGTCCACGTTCGCCCACCACAGTGTGATAACCATCAGGCAATGATGCAATGAAGTCGTGAATATTGGCCAACCGCGCAGCCTGTTTGACTTCTTCATCTGTTGCATCGGGCCTGGCATAAAGAATGTTGTGATAAATACTGTCGTTAAACAGCACGGTATCCTGCGGCACAATACCGATTGCCTGACGCAGGCTGCTTTGTCTTACATCATGAATATTCTGTCCATCAATCAGCACACTGCCATCCGTTACGTCATAAAACCTGAACAGCAGGCGCGCAAGTGTTGATTTGCCTGCGCCGGATGGCCCGACTACAGCGAGTTTCCTGCCACCAGGAATGGTAAAACTGACATCATGCAAAATCCGGCGCTGCTCGTTATAGCCAAAACTGACGTGGCAAAAATCAATACGCGCTTCAGTAATTTCAAGTCCGGTTGCGGTTTTGCTGTCACAAATATCCGGTTCCTTCTCCAGCAGCCTGAACATCATGTCCATATCAGCCAGTGCATGTTTCATCGAACGATAAATCACACCGAGAAATCCCAGCGGAATGAACAATTGCAGCATCATGGTGTTGACAAGAACCAGATCGCCAAGGGTCATGTTACCGTTTACAACACCCTGCGCGGCATACACCATAACAAAAGTAACACCGACTGCAATGATTGCGCCCTGACCGAAATTCAGCATCGCCATGGAACTGGTACTGTTTACCGCCGCATCTTCCCATTTCTCCAGTGTGTCATTATAACGCTTGAGCTCGTAGTTTTCGTTGTTGAAATATTTCACGGTTTCGTAATTGATCAAACCATCAATGGCACGCGAATTGGCTTCGGAATCATAGGCATTCATTTCATGGCGGTAATGCATGCGCCATTCGGTTACCGCCATGGTGTAGGCCACATAAACCACTACGGTAATGAATGTAATAATCGCAAAGTGCGCCTGGTAACTGCCAAACAGAATAATGGCCACCAGCAGGAATTCAGTAATGGTTGGCAGGATATTGAACACCAGATAATTCAGGATGGATGAAAGACTGCGCGTGCCGCGTTCCAGGTCACGCGAAATGCCGCCAGTTCGCCGTTCCAGGTGAAAACGCAGTGACAAATCGTACAAATGCTGCACCACTTTAATGGATACATCGCGCATGGCGCGATAACGCACGCGCGCAAAAATGGCATCGCGCATTTCATTGAACAGTACATTGAACAACCGCAACGCGCCGTAACCCAGCAGCAGGGCCAGAGGCAATTGCACCAGCTGCACAGCACCCGGCTGCGGCGCAAGTGAATCAACAATCTGCTTGAGTACCAGCGGAATACCCACCGTTGCCAGCTTGGCAACCATGAGTGTCACCATGGCAATCAGCACCCGGCCCTTGTATTGCCATAAAAACGGCAACATGCGGCGCAGGTTGGACAAATCGTTGCGTTCGCTGTGAGGCGCTTCTGTTCGTCTGATGGGATCCATCATTAAATTCAGGTACAAAGCTTAAAGGTTAAAGTGTAAAGGAAGAGATTGCAGAATGGGCATGCCCACTGCCAGGTTGGTGGGCAATGCCAACCCTGCAACATTAAAGCGACAAATGCGCATTTAGTTGCCACTTGCCACTTTAAAGTTGCAACATTCCTCCACATAATACCGCCATGTCCATCACCACAGCCAGTATGAAAATAATCCACTTTCCGACACTGGTTATTCTGCTTGCAATGCTGCAAGCCTGTTCCGGTGATTCGCCACCCGGCAATCAGGGCAAATCCGCTGCGCAATATGCAAGCAGCGCAGCCGTCGAGCTGCGCGAGCAGTCAACCAGCGAAACCATTGCCGGCACATTGCAGGCGCGGCGCACGGCCAGAATTCACAATCAGCAGGCGGGTGTTGTATCACGCATCCATGCTTTTACCGGCGACAGGGTAAAACAAGGCGCCTTGCTGGCACAGCTGGATGACAAGTTACTCGCAGCACAACGAGACAAGGCCAATGCAGCCCTTGAGCAGGCGCGGCTCGACATGCATCGCGCTGAAGCCCTGTCAAAAAACAATCTCATTGCCGAAGACGCCCTCGCCCGTGCACGCACCGCTGTTGCCATGACGCAGGCTGATGCGAATCTGGCCCAGGCGCAATTTGATTACAGCCGTATCATTGCACCTTTCGACGGCATAATCAGTGAACGCCTGGTTGATGAAGGCGATGTTGTTGCAAACCAGACGCATATATTCACTCT
>JAUPMA010000201.1 GCA_030836935.1 Pseudomonadota bacterium
CCACCGTTACCGCTGTAGGTTTTGTTGGCGCCGGACTGATGAGTTTTTCGCAAGCCCTGGGTGTGATCTTCGGCGCCAATATCGGTACCACCTTGCGCGGCTGGGTAATTGTGCTGGTGGGCTTCAAGTTGCAACTCGGACTGATATTGATGCCGCTGATTTTATTTGGCGCACTGGCGCGTTTATTGTCACGCAGCCACATGGCACATATCGGTTTTGCACTGGCTGGTTTTGGTTTGATATTTGTCGGCATCGACATGATGCAATCCGGCATGAAAGGTTTGACCGCATTCATCACGCCGGATATTTTTCCTGCCGACACCTGGAACGGCCGCGTGCAACTGCTGCTTACCGGTATTGTCTTCACCGCCATCACCCAATCATCCGGTGCCGGTGTGGCGGCCACACTCACCGCGCTGTTTGCCGGTGCCATCAATTTTCCGCAAGCGGCTGTGCTGGTAATCGGCATGGATATTGGCACCACGGTCACGGCAGCGGTTGCAACTATTGGTGGCAACGTAGGTGCACGACGCACAGGCTTCTCGCATGTGATTTTCAATTTATTGAGTGGCGTACTCGCATTATTACTGCTCACTCCATACATGCATTTCATGGAACTGTTCACACCCGGAATCCTGATCAGCAATGCCGAATTTTCGCTGGTAGCATTTCATACCGGATTCAATCTTGCATCGGTGTTGCTGGTGTTACCTTTAGCTGGACAATTCGCCCGACTGGTTGAGAAATTATTTCCTGAACATGCACCGGTTTATACACAGGGACTGGAACCGTCACTGCTCAGGGAACCAGGTATTGCGCTAACTGCTTGCCATGCTGCCATGCACAATGAACTGCTGGCGTTGCTGGTTCATGTTCGCACACTTCTTGGCGCTGCAACACCCGATGACAAAATTGACTTGCAGGAATTGAAAGCCGCGCTGAATAAAACACATGACTACATCGACCAGATACATTTGCAGGATGGCGATAGCCCACACTGGAATCAGTTGCTGGCATTGATTCACGCACTGGATCACATGCAACGATTGCATGAACGCTGCGATGAAGACACTGACCGCGCTGCCACCGCCAGAACCACGCCGGTACTTTCCGCTGTCATTCACGAAGTTAAAAATTCAATGGACAGCATTGCCGACCAGTTATCGGATAAACACCCGGAACAGGCCCGTTCACTGGCCGAACAGAATCTGCGACTGATTGATACCCATGCCGAACCGCTACGCGCCCGCATCATGGGTATGGTTGCCAGCGGGAAACTGAATATTGCAGAAGGTACAGATTGCGTAGAAGCCGTACGCTGGCTGCAGCGGGTGAGCGTTCATGTTGATCGCATTACGCATCATTTGCTGGTGGCGGGCAGATTACACAAAAAATAATTTTCCGATGTCTATACCAACAACTGATAAAAGGAGAAAGCTGTCCACCACAGGGAACACAGAGGGCACTGAGAAAAAAACTTGCAATTGCGCTACGCTTATCCACCCTGCCAGGCTATCGTATTGAATACGCGACTGTTGGAAAAAATAATGGCTTTCAATAAAAGATCAACCACAAAGATCACAAAAAATACAGTAAATGATTTCCAGTTTTTTCTCTGCGCCCTCCGCGCCCTCTGTGGTTCATGATTTTTTTATTTTCCATCAATGCTTCTTAGGCACATAAATGTCTGTACACACACCTTCCGCCACTTCGGCTGCAAAGTTGATGGTTTCAGATAAGGTTGGATGTGGATGGATGGTTAATCCGATATCGGTTGCATCGGCACCCATTTCGACAGCCAGTGTGGCTTCGGCAATTAACTCACCGGCATTTTTACCGAGAATACCGCAACCCAGCAAGCGATGCGTTTCCTTATCGAACAAAACTTTAGTCATGCCTGCTTCGGCACCAACCGATAATGCACGACCGCTTGCCGCCCAGGGGAACACACCTTTTTCGTAGGAAACACCTGCTGCTTTCAATTGTTCTTCAGTCTGGCCACACCACGCCACTTCCGGGCTGGTGTAGGCCACCGATGGAATGGTGCGCGCATCAAAGTAACGCTTGTGACCGGCAATCACTTCGGCAGCAACCCGGCCTTCATGTGTTGCCTTGTGTGCCAGCATCGGTTGACCGACGACATCACCAATGGCAAAAATATGATTCACATTGGTGCGTTGCTGTTTATCCACCGCAATAAAACCACGGTCATCGACTACTACGCCGGCTTTATCGGCATCAATCAATTTGCCATTGGGCGAGCGACCGATCGCCACCAGCACCGCATCGAATATATCTTCCTTCGGTGCGCCTTCGCCATCGAATTTACACACCACACCTTTGGTTCCGGGTTTGATTTCGCTGACTCTGGTGTTAAGAAAAATATTTTCGTAACGACCTTTGAGAATTTTTTCAAACGGGCGAATTAAATCGCGGTCGGCACCCGGAATCAAACCCGGGCTCAATTCAACCACGGTAATTCTTGCGCCCAGAGCGTGATACACCGTTGCCATTTCCAGTCCGATAATGCCGCCACCAACAATCAGCATACGCTTTGGAATCTGGTGCAACTCAAGCGCGTCCGTGGAATCCCACACCCGCGGATCTTCCCACGGCACAAATGGCAGTTTCAGAACCGATGAGCCGGCAGCAATAATGCAGTTTTCGAATTGCACAATTTGTTTCTTGCCATCGGATTCCACTTCGATGGTATGTGGAGAAGTGAAACGGCCATAGCCATGCATCACTTCTACCTTGCGTTGTTTCGCCAGTCCTTTCAGGCCGCCGGTTAATTTACCCACCACCTTGTTTTTGTGGTCACGCAGTTTGTTGATATCAACTTTTGGTTTGGCAAATTCAACACCAAGATGTGCAAACTCGTGTGTTTCTTCCATGACTTCCGCTACATGCAACAAAGCCTTGGATGGAATACAGCCAACATTCAGACACACACCGCCAAGGTTTGATTCTTTTTCAATCAGCACCACTTTTTTACCCAGATCGGCGGCACGAAACGCAGCCGTATAACCACCGGGGCCGGAACCGAGTACAACCACTTCAGCCTGTATATCGGCTTTGCCGGAAAAGCTTGCAGCAACCGGCGCTGGCGTTGACGCACTGACTTCTGCCGTTTTTATTTCTGCTTGGGCAACGGCCGGTTTTGATTCCGCAGCGGCTGTGGTTTCCAGCAGCAATATCAAGCTGCCTTCGGAAATTTTGTCACCTACTTTTACTGCAAGTGATTTCACTTTACCGGCTGCAGGCGATGGAATTTCCATGCTAGCCTTATCTGACTCTACCGTAATCAGCGAACCATCAACCTGGACAGCATCACCTGCTTTAACCAGCACCTCAATGACTTCAACCGATTTGAAATCACCAATGTTCGGAACCTTGACTTCAATTGTGCCCATAACCAAACCTTTACTGTAGGTGCGCCTTCATGCGCACAAAAAACAATGTGCGCCTGATGGCGCACCTACAAAATCACATCAACAAACGCCGCGCATCCGCCAGCAAGTGGCTGAGGTAAGTTGTAAATCTTGCGCCATCAGCACCATCAATCACGCGATGGTCGTAAGACAGACTCAGTGGCAACATCAGGCGTGGCGTAAATTCCTTGCCGTTCCATACCGGTTTTATTTCGGCTCTGGACACTCCCAGTATCGCCACTTCCGGCGCATTTACAATCGGTGTGAATTTTGTTCCACCAATACCGCCCAGGCTGGATATGGAAATGCAACCGCCCTGCATATCCGATGGCTTGAGTTTTTTGTCGCGTGCTTTCAATGAAATCTCTTTCATTTCGATTACGAGATCAACCAGTCCTTTTTTATCGACATCGCGTATCACCGGCACTACCAGACCATCCGGCGTATCCACGGCAATACCGACGTGATAATAATTTTTCATCACCAGATTTTCGCCACCAGAATCAAGTGAAGAATTGAAACGCGGATATTTCTTCAACGCAGTGACAATGGCTTTCACAATGAAAGCCAGCATGGTGAATTTAATGCCGCGATCCTTGTATTCATTATTGGCATCCACACGGAATGCTTCGAGATCGGTAATATCGGCTTCATCAAATTGCGTAATGTGCGGAATATTCACCCAGTTGCGATGCAGGAACTTGCCGGTGAGTTTGTTGATCTTGGTCAGCGGTTTGATTTCAACCGAACCCCACTGACTGAAATCAATCACCGGCATGGGCTCAACACCCAATACCGATGCACCACCTGCCACAGCAGCCGGCTGACTCAACATCTTTTTCACAAACTGCTGCACATCTTCCTGCAGAATGCGACCCTTATTGCCGGTGGCTGTTACCTTGCCTAAATCCACGCCCAGTTCACGCGCAAATTTGCGCACCGAAGGTGAAGCATGGGCCTGAGAAAAAAACACCGGATCGATATTGGCTGTAGGAGATGGCCTGGATTGTGTTACGGGTTGCAGTGCCGGAATTTGTGCAGCGGGCGCAGCCGGTTTGGCCTCAGCAACCGTTTTTTGCGGTACCGGTGGCGTGACCGGTTTTTCGGACGCTGACGCAGAAGTTTGTGCTGCGGTCGTATCGAGCAACAGAATTACACTGTCTTTTGCAACCTTGTCGCCCACTTTCACTTTAATGGCTTTTACAACACCGGCAGCCGAAGACGGAATTTCCATCGCCGCCTTGTCGGATTCAAGTGTAATCAATGACTGGTCGGCATTAATGCTGTCACCAACCGCCACCAGTATTTCGATGACTTCCACCGAGGAAAAATCACCGATATCAGGAACCTTGACTTCGATCGTGCTCATAATAAAACCTTTCTGTAGGGTGGGCATCGCCCACCGTTTGTAATGGTGGGCGATGCCCACCCTACAATTATTTTATTTGCGTCCATTTACGGAAATTCTTTTGCTTTTCCTTGCCACTTTAACCTTTAAACTTTCTACTTTTATACAAACATCGGATTGGGTTTTTCCGGGTTCAATCCGTATTTTTCAATCGCTTCCTGCACCTTGCCAGCCGGATACTGGCCATCATCCGACAGCGCTTTCAATGCAGCTACAACAATGTGATAACGGTTCACTTCAAAATGCTTGCGCAATTGTTCACGGGTATCGGAGCGGCCAAAGCCATCCGTACCCAGCACCACGTAACGCCCCGGAACCCATTTGCGTACCTGTTCCGCATAATTGCGCATGAGATCGGAAGAGCACACG
>JAUPMA010000202.1 GCA_030836935.1 Pseudomonadota bacterium
AAGGCCGTGGTGCAGTTTGATGACGGTGCCTTGTCAGTGATGGATGAAAAAAGCAGCCTGCGTGTCGAGCAGTCTGGCTGGTTATCGCAACTGGGCGGCAAGGTGTATTACACGTTCAGAAAAGTACTCGGTACCAAGGAAGAGCCAAAACAGGTTAAAACCGGTTTCGCCACCATCGGTATTCGCGGCACTACATTTATTGTGGTCGACACAGCCGAAGGCAAGAGCGTGGCCTTGCAGACCGGTCTGCTCAATATCGAATCGCCAGGCGAGGATTATGCCGTGGTGACAAAACAGGGAACGGAAGATTTTGAATCGTTCAAACAGAAAATGCAGGAACAGCAGCAGGCCACCAAACGCGAATTTGAAGAGTACAAGGAAAAAACCGCGAAGGAATTTATTGAATACAAAAAGAGTTTTGATCTGCAGGCTAACCGGGTTGTCAGTTTTAATGGCAACCGGGTGAATGAAGCCGCGCTGGATGAATCATTCAGTAACCAGTTCGGCAATTTTGAATCCTTTGCCGGACAGCACATCAAGGCTTACCGCGAGCTGGATGAATCTATCAAGTAGCAGGATGTAGGTGCGCCTTCAGGCGCACAGATACTGATGGTGATTTGTAGTGCGCCTGAAGGCGCACCTACAACTGGCTACTCATCCGTAGCGATTATCCTTGTTGAAATTCATGCCGATATAATTCACCGCCGCTTCCACCTGTTTCTTCACATCTTCAACCATCTGCAAACGTTCATCGACACTCATGTAAAAAGCCATGTCAATTTCATGGCGCATGTAGCGTGCGGGCAGTTTGCTCAGGGCCAGGCAGGCGACATCAAGAAAAAAATCGGCGCTCCTGTCAGGCATCCGTGGAATAATTTCAACAGTGATGTAATCGGTAACCAGATGTTCGTAATAGTTGTGGATGCTGCTGAAGTCCATGGTGTTGGTCTCGGTCGGTCAGGGGCTTTCCGATTATAGGCCTTCAGCTGTTTTCTGCCAGTTGCCGCAAGTATTTGAATAATTGTCGCGCCGCCGCCGGTGGTTTGCCGGTGTCGCTCTCTTTCTGGCTGTTGCGTTGCAACTGGCGCAGCATTTGCCGGTCAGCCTGCGGAAATTCAATCATCAGTTCATCGATCGCCTTGTTGCCTTCAGCCAGAATGCGGTCACGCCAGTGTTCAAGTTTCTTGAAGTGTCCGCTGTTGAGTTCATGTTTGCGGCGCAGTTCGTCTAGTTTGCTGATGATACTTGCCGCATCAAGGCTGCGCATGATTTTGCCGATGTACTGGCGCTGGCGTTTCAGGCCGCCGTGGCTGCTGATCTTGCGGGCATCCTGTATTGCCTTGAACAAATTCTCCGGCAAATCGAATTGTGCCAGTTCACTGTCCTTCAGTGTGGTCAATTCTTCGCCGAGTTTTTGCATGGCTTCGGCATCGCGCTTGCGTTGTGATTTGCTTGGGCCTGACCAGGTGTTGTCCCCACTGTCTTCGCCATTATCTTCCATGGCGTCGTCAAGGTCTTCGTCAAAATCATCGTCCGGATCGTGTGTCTTGTTCATGGTTTTTTCGTAACAGGAATGTCGAGATTCATCTGAAGGTGGAGGCGGCCTTTTTTGTGCTGCTCCATGCGCACCGGCATGTAATTCAGCGCCGGTGCCAGCCAGAGCAAAGTGCTGCGATGGCCGCTGATGCGTTCAAATTTCAGTGTATCGAATTTTCTGTCGGCAAGGCGGATGTTTTCCTGTCCGCGATATTCAAAACGATAATTGCTGAGGCTGCCGTTATCGATAACACTGTAATCGTAAACCGGACGCGGTTTGTTTTCTGCCAGCAAATCACAGGTCAGTGCAAGTTGCGCCGAGGAGCGATCCCATGCCGGTGGCTGCAAATCCAGACTGAATGGTTTGCCATTGTATTCACCCCGGGCGTGCAGCGTGCTGTTATCGGTTGCCAGAACAAATTTCTGGTAACGGGTTTTATCCTGCATGCGTTGCTGGGAAAAACTTTGCAGTTGCCATGTTTTGTCTGCAATCTGTTTCAGCTGGCTGGTTTCGGTGAGTTCTTCATCGCTGAGTGCGGACAGAAAACCCGAAGCTTCGGTATGCAGGCGATACTGCGCCTGGTCATGGGTAATTTGCAGCGACAAATCCAGCCGGGCAATGGTGGCGCCATATTTGATGATGTTGTAATGCGCTTGCCATGACGGCAATTCGCATGCGCTGGCGGTTGTGCCGTGCAGCCACAACAGAACGCAACCGGCCAGCCATTCAGTACGCATTGCAAGCGGGAATCTGCACAGGCTTTTCAAGCGGTTTGCCATCGAAAAATATCCGGTTGTTTTCATATTGCACGCGCCCCTCGGCAATCCAGCCAATAGCCAGGGGATAAATAATATGTTCCTGCTGATGAACTTTCTGTTGCAGGCTTTCGGCTGTGTCATTTGCCTGCACCGGGATCACAGCTTGTACCAGCAGCGGGCCGCCGTCCAGTTCAGGCGTGACAAAATGCACGCTCGCGCCATGCTGTGTGTGACCGGCGGCCAGCACGCGACGATGCGTGTCGAGGCCGGGAAATTCGGGCAGCAGCGACGGATGAATGTTGAGCATGCGGCCCGGATAATGCTGCACAAATCCGTCACCGAGAATGCGCATGAATCCGGCCAGTACCACCAGCTGCGGTTGATATTGATCTATGCAATCGCGCAGGGCGGCATCAAAAGCATTGCGATCCGGATATTGTTTATGTTCGATGACATGCGTGGCGATACCGGCATCACGCGCGCGCTGCAAACCGGCGACACCGGGTTTGTTGCTGATGACAGCGCGAATTTCGGCGTTGATTTTTTTTGCGGCAATGGCATCAATAATGGCTTGCAGATTGGAGCCGGTGCCGGAGATCAGAACAACAATGGGTAGCGGACTCACGGTTTTGATTTTGACACAGAGACGCAGAGGCGCAGAGGTTTTAATTTGTTTGCTCTAAATGCCATAAATAACTCTGTGTCTCTGTGACTCTGAGTCAAAATCTTTTGAACATTATTCGATGACCACATCCGGCTCGCCCTTGGAGCTCACCACGTTA
>JAUPMA010000203.1 GCA_030836935.1 Pseudomonadota bacterium
AACCAATACAGTTTCGACAATGCCATATTTTATGCGTTGCGCGTATACATCCACCTGTACGGTAACGGATGTTCGTCCTTCCTCGACAACGTCCGCATAAAAACTGACCAGGTCGCCAACATAAACCGGTTTTTTGAATTCAAATGCCTGCACGGCCCGGGTAACAATACGGCCGCGTGCGCGCAATTCAGCCGGAATGCTGCCGGCAATATCAACATACGACATGACCCAGCCGCCAAAAATACTGCCGCCGGTATTCACATCTTTGGGCATGGCGGGAATCCGCAAAACAGGAATACGATCCGTGGGAAGTTGATCCTGCATCATCGGCAGTGTCCTTCATACATGCAATCAATATCGGCACGAAATCTTTCCATGACTTTGGCACGTTTGGTTTTCATGGTGGGCGTAATCAACCCATTGTCCACTGTCCAGGGTTCGAGCGTGGTGGTAACACGCCGGATTTGCGCATAACCGGGAAAGGCATGCAGTTGCGATGAAATATTGCGCAGCACTATGTCTGCAACCTGTTTGTTTTTCAGGCTGGTGATAGCGGATGAAATATTGAGTGATTTCGCCAGTGCTTCCCAGGCATCCGGGTTCAGCACAACAATGGCGGTTAAATAAGGCATGGCCTCACCCAGCACCATCACCTGATCAATTAATGGATCCAGTGCAATAGCCAGTTCCATATCGCTGGGCGGAATTTTTTCGCCGTTGGCCAGCACAAGAATATCTTTCAGTCGTCCGGTAATATAAAAATGGCCGCGCTGATCCATGCGTGCCTTGTCACCAGTTTTGAGCCAGCCATCGGCGGTAAAACTGTCGCGTGTTGCCTGCTCGTTTTTCCAGTACCCAAGCATCAATGCCTCGCTGAAACTTTGCAGCTCATCCTGTTCGCCAATACGCACCTGCACGCCCGGCAAGGCCGTGCCAATACTGTCCGGAATATTGTCGCTGACACGATTGACTGAAATAACCGGGCTGGATTCTGTCAGTCCATAACCCTGCACCAGAGGCAGGCCAAGCCCAATGAATAATTTTGCAACCTGTTCCGACAAGGGCGCGCCGCCGCAAATGGCCAGTTGCAGACGGCCACCCAATTTTGCAAGTACCTTGCCGGCCACCAGTTTGTTAAGCAGTGGCCAGAAAAATAATTTCGGATGCCAGGCGCGCCGCCCCTGTTCAAATTCGAATTTGCGCCAGCCGACATTCACGGCGGCCCTGAACAGGGCGCGAGCAAGCGGTGACTTTTCCCTCAATCCATCCTGGATCTTGCAATAGACACGTTCATAAATCCGCGGTACAGAAATCAGCACCGTAGGACGCACACTCATCAGGTCTTCGCCCAGTTGCGGAATCGATCGCGCATACGCAGTTTCGGCGCCAATAAGCATGGCAAGATAATAACCGGCCGTGCGTTCCAGCATGTGCGATAACGGAAGAAATGATAAAAACACTTCCTCATTGGGCCAGTGATGGCATTGCGATGCTGCAACGACATTACTGAGAATATTTTTATGCGACAGCATTACACCTTTTGAACGGCCGGTTGTGCCCGATGTATAAACAATGCTGGCCAGCTGTTCGGGTTGCGCATCGCGTGACTGCAATTCGACCTGCAAAACGGACAGCCAGTTTTCGCGCGAAGTGACACGCGGATTGTGGCCGGTCTGGCCGGAAAAATTTCCGGAAACCTGCAAACAGACAACACGCTGAATGGCTGACAGATCTGTTTCTGTTGCGGCGATTTGCTGCCAGATTTCCGCATCCTGCAGCAACAGGAACCGGGCATCGGCATGATTGAGTATGTAAGCCGTGTTGTCGGCGCGATCTTCACAATATAACGGAACAGTCACCAGTCCCATGCCCAGCGCCGCCTGATCGAATACCACCCAGTCGCGACAGTTGCGCAACATGATGGCAACACGATCACCCGGTTGCAGATTTTCCCTGACAAAACCGGCCTGCCAGCGCGCTATTTCAGCAGCCATTTGTTGCCAGCTGAATGACTGCCATGCCTGGCTGGCTTCATCATATTGCCGATAGGCTGGCTGATCCGGCGTTAATCGCAAACGCTCACGAAATAATCCGGAGAGTGTACTGATGTTTCGGGTATTGATCGCGTTCCTGGTCATGATGCCGGTTCCTTTTGCTGAAGATGCTGAAGTATGGTCTGGTTTCAGTTATTTTTCACCCACCACAAACGCCAGCGAAAACCGGCTTGTGTGGTGTAACCCTGCTCAACAAACTGTACAACACCCTGGCCATCCATGACAAAGCTGCTGGGCACACTGTTTACACCATATAGTGCGGCGATGCGGCCATCCTGATCGACAATAACAGGAAAATGCAGATTCTCCCTTTGCAGGATTTGCATCACTTCGGCTTCGTTACCCGACCAGGATGCAATTGTCAGTACCTGAAAATCATTATCTGCACCTGATTTTACCAGAGCAGAAATAACATCCTGTTCAAGTTTGCATACCGGACACCAGCTTGCCCAGAAATAAAGCAACAACGGTTTGCCGCGATAGTCCTGCAATGCGGCCGGTGTTTTATCCGGTAAAAGCAGACCGCTGAAGACAGGCGCATTTCCCCGCGTTGCATGGCGTGTCTGCCAGGCGCTGATAGCAAAAAGAATTACCGCAAACAGTACAAGTTGCAGCAGTATGCTGAACCAGCGAACCCTGGACAAATAGCGTTTTATTTTATCCGGCATGTGAATCAGGTTGCTGTTGCAATCAGCAGCGCGCGTCTGGGTGCCGGATAACCTTCGACAGTTAGTGCCGGATTACCGGCATCCAGAAAATCGCTGAGTGATTCATATTGCATCCATTCCGTGCGCCGTTGCTCGTCTGTCGTAGTCACGCTTTCGCCTGCAATTTTCACATCAATAAATCCGCTGCGTTGCAGCCATAAGCTGGCAGCACTGGCGCTGGGAATAAACCAGACATTGCGCATTTTTGCATAACGGTTTCGCGGCATGAACACGGCCTGTTCATCTCCTTCAATGACCAGTGTTTCCAGAACCAGCTCACCTCCCGGTTTCAGGCAATCCCGGCATTGCAGCAAATGGTCGATGGGCGAACGGCGGTGATACAGCACACCCATGGAAAAAACACTGTCAAATGCCCGTAATTTTTCCGGAACTGATTCAATGCCCAGCGGCAAAACATGCAATGCATGATTGCCGGCAAAATGTTTGATGGCCTGAAACTGCATGATGAACAAGGGTGATGGATCAATGCCGATTACCAGTCTGGCGCCGGCGCCAATCATGCGCCAGCCGTGATAGCCGCTGCCACAGCCAATATCCAGAACAATTCTGTTATGCAAGGGTGAGACATGATTTCTCAACCGGTCCCATTTAAGATCGGAACGCCACTCGGTATCAATATGCACGCCATGAATGCTGTAAGGACCCTTGCGCCACGGTTTCAGCTGCTGCAATTGTTCACGGATTTTCGCTTGAATGCTTGCGGCAACAGGCGGCTGACTTGAAATGGCAATATTTGCTGAATTGAGATCGACATGATCCGCTGTGATTTCCGGCAGATTTTTTAACGCTGTTTGCCAGCGCAATAAATCGCCAAAGCGCTCACCGCTTAATCCCTTTTCGATTTGCGGCGGCAGGATATCTGCCCATTGTGACATGCCAGCTTCCCGCAGTGAGGTCAGCAGATTATCGATATTCATTTGACAGCCAGTAACGAGCTGAAATTGAAGCACTGAAACCAGGGAAGGATATTTCTGAACCCGGCCTGCTGCAAACGCAGCTGATGTTGTTCAAGCGTATCGGCAATCAGCACATTTTCCAGCGCACTGCGTTTCTGGCTGATTTCAAGTTCGCTATAGCCATTCAATTTCTTGAAGGTGTGATGCAGCTGTGTCAGTCGGGTTTGCTGTGGTTCGGCAAACAATAATTTTTCCGAAAGCACCAGCACGCCACCCGGATTGAGACCGGCATATATTTTTTGCAGCAACTCAAGACGCTTGCCGGGTGAAATGAATTGCAGTGTAAAGTTCATGACCACCATGGATGCATTGCTGATGTCCAGTTGGCAAATATCCGCACAATGCAGCTCAACCGGCACGCGGCTTTTGTCCTGATCAATATATTGTTTGCACTGCGCAATCATGGCGGGCGAATTATCAACCGCCACAATGCCGGTATTGGTTTGCGTAATGCTGTGCCGCAACACGAGGGTGGCCGCACCAAGCGAGCAACCAAGGTCATAACAGCGGCTATTGTCCCTGACATATTCCTGGACAAGTACCGGCAGCATCGAAACCAGCGTGGCGTAACCGGGAACCGAACGGCTGATCATGTCGCGAAAAACACGCACGACATTCTGGTCAAATACGAAACCGGTAATGGCTTCAAGCGGTTGTGAATAGATTTGATCAGAAGACTGGGTCATGGGCATGGTTTGTAATCAGAAAAGGCAATCATATATTATCAACCGGCGTTTGGGGGACGGCATCAATACAGAGGGCACGGGCACTCGCGAGACAGCGCATGATAACGATGACGGGCTGGCTTCATCGGTATATCATGTGCGCCTGCCCGGGAAAATTCGGGGAATCCGTAAAAAAGTCCCGATGCTTTCATAACAAATCAAGGAACAGGAAATGAAAAGAACACTGATCGTTTTCGGATTGCTCTGTATGTTTTTTGTTGTGCTTCTTGGTTATGGCTACAGCCTGCCTGTCGAACACCAGATCACCATGCAACGCCATTATGCCGGCAAGACGCCTGATGATCTCTGGCGGCTGCTGGTGGATTACCGCAAATATTCACAGTGGCGGGAAAACGTGTATGAGATTACCGACATGCCCTCAAAGGGCGGATACGATGCATGGAAGGAAGTGGATGCCGATGGCCACAGCGTGCCCTATGAAATTACCGGCCATTCTCCCGGCACACAGCTCATTATTGAAATAACCGACACCACCTTGCCTTATGGCGTCAGCTGGACATTTGATCTGGTTCCGGAAAAAAAGGGCACCACGGTCAAAATTACAGAAAATGGAAAAATCGGAAACTTGCTGCTGCGTGTAATCGCCCATTTTGTTACCGGTTACACCAGCGACATGAATGCCTGGCTGAATTCCATTGACAACAAGTTTGCCCTGGATGCGCGGCTTGCCAGATCACAGTCTGTCGCACCTGAAACAATTACTGCAACCGCCCCCACCGAACCGGAACCCGCAACAGCAAAGACCAAAAGCAGAAAGTAAAACGGGAGGGCTTTAGCAGAATTTTTTCGTATCACAGCCGCATGATTTTCATTACCGGCTCATTCAGGGCCGGGTCATCATTAAATCCAGATACCAGCAATACCGTATTGCCTGTCCGCTTGAGCTGGCAACGACTGGAAATATCCTTGCACAATTTTTTCCAGTCATGCGTAACACGCTTTTCAATCCGGAATGGCAACACGCCCCAGTGCAATGCCAGGCGACGGCAAATAAATTCATCCGTGCAGACACCCAGCAAGGGCGCAACCGGTCTGTCGGCAGCCAGTATCACAGCCGTGGTGCCCGTGCGCGTCGGCACAACGATGCCTTGCAGTTTCAATTCGCGTGCCAGCGAGGTTGCGGCATGTGACACTGCCTTGCGCACACTGGACAGGGTTTCGCCCGCCATCCACAATGGTTCGATAAATTTTCCGCAATTCCATTGATACGATTCAATTTCTCGCAACACGCTGTCCATGATCTGCACTGATTTGAGCGGATATTTGCCGCTGGCTGTTTCTGCCGACAACATAACCGCATCCGCACTGGCAAAGGCTGCGCCTGCCACATCGCCCACTTCGGCCCGGGTAGGGCGTGCATTGTGAATCATGGATTCCAACATTTGCGTGGCGACAATCACCGGACGTGACATCAGGCGCGCACGACTGATCAGGTCGCGCTGTATCAGCGGTACCTGTTGTGCCGGCAATTCAATGCCAAGATCACCGCGCGCAATCATGATGCCGTATGCCGACTTTAAAATGGAGTCGATATGATGGATAGCTTCGGGTTTTTCGATTTTGGCAATGATCGGAATATCCTTGCCAAGTTTTCTGAAAAATTGCTGCACGGTTTTTACATCCCTGTCACGGCGCACAAATGACATGGCAACAAAATCCGCATCCAGTTCTGCTGCCAGCTTTGCGTCATTTTTGTCCTTGGCCGTAAAACTGGATGCAGTTACGCTGGTATCAGGCAGATTCATGCCCTTGTTATCGGAAAGCACTCCGCCATAAATAACGCGGCAAAATATATCCTTGTCCTTCACGGCTTCAACATGCAGTTCAAGCTTGCCATCATCCAGCAATATTCGCTGACCGGGTCTGACATCTTTATGCAAGGCCGGATATTGCGAGGGAATGACACCGGATTCGCCGATAACGGCGCGACAGCTTACGCGAACCGATTCACCCTCAAGCAGCGAAATCTCGCCATTCCTGAATTTTCCAACACGGATCTTGGGGCCGCACAAATCCATCAGGATGGCCACATGCCTGTCCAGTTGGCGGGAAATCGTGCGCACCCGCTGAAAATTGATGCGATGCAAATCATGGCTGCCGTGCGACATATTGAAACGAAACACATCAACGCCGGCACTGACAAGTTGCCGGATCATGTGTTCATCGCAGGATGCCGGGCCAAGAGTTGCAATGATTTTTGTGCGTCGCCAGTGTGTGGCGGTATCCGGTTGCGTGATTTTGATTTTCATAAATAAATCTTAACCTACCAGTAGGTGCGCCGTGTCCAGTAACTCATGCCGGGTATATCGGTAATTCCCAGGTACAGATATATTTCATCCCCGAAAAATCCGCCGCTTTCAGCGCGCTTGCCAATTGTCAAACGCAATTTGTTGCCAAAAAAACCGGCATAGGCCGAAACACCATAATTTTCTCGATCCGTGCCAGTTCGATTCTTCTGCTGATGATTGTAACTCGGACCTATTCCCCAGGAACTGAAAAGACTGCTTTGATTGCGATGACTGAAAAATAAATCAGCCTGGTTAAATACGGTGCGCTCATCAAATGATTGTTGCACCGCGTAGGGCGTGAGCTTGATATTCACCGACCAGGGATTACTGAACATCCATTTTGGTTCCCACGATAGACTCCAGCCAGTATTGGATACATCATAAGCCAGCTCATAAGGCAGTAACTGATACCAGCCATTCAGAGCGGTAGACTGATTCCACGCAGTGTCTTTTTCGTCACCCAGCCCGGATTCCACACCAAAAGCTGTCATGCCCATAAGACCACGCAATGAATCGCCGGTTATTTCCTGTTCCTGTTTTTCGAGCTCCAGTAAACGCAGGCTGGCGCGTGATGCCAGGGGATAAAACCATTTCAGTTCATCTTCATGACGTAATTTGAGAATACGGCGAATAATAAAATCGGAATTGGTTGTGTCGTAACTGTCGGGTAGCAGGGAGATGAATTCACGCAACTCCGGATCGGCTTGCGGATGCAGCCTGGAAACAGCAATCAGTGTTGATGATACCAGCAACACATTGGATGACAGATTGTCATCAGCATCTTTCCAGGCCCACTGCCAGGAATTCTGTTGTAATGTATTTCCATATTCATTTTGCGCCAGTTGCGCAATAACTGCCCGCGCCAGGGCGGATTGTTTTTTGTCTGCCGCCAGAAATAATCCGTCATACGCAAGATGTGCCTGTTCAGCCAGGCAATGATTGTAGGTATCGGCATTGTTTCCGGCCATGATGTTTTGCCGGTAACAGCGATAACGCGCAATATTGTTGATGGCATCATAAACACCGGCGTAGTAATCGTACTCACGGAATGCTTCATCAATGAACGCACCAAAATGCGCCAGAAATTCACCGGTGATGGGCGGGTGACGTGTAGTTAGAAGAATTTTTCTGTCGCCATTGCCTGACCAGTCAGCTGAACGCAGCACATTGTACAGTTCATATTCTTCGCCCGAAGCAATGGCACCGCCCAGAAACGACAGCTGACTGAACAACCCGAAACCGCCGGAGTGATTTGCCGTGTTTGCAATTTCGGACCGTAGCGGACGGCGGCTGGCCGGATCAAGATAAATATAATTGTATTGCGCGTCATCCGGTTTTGGTTGCAACTCGGTTAATGCGCGCGCTACGCCAAGCGGTACATTGTCAAATACGCCGCCATCCACAAAATCACCGGATGTCGCCATATAATCCGGCGGACATTTTGTGCTGTCTTGCAGACCAGTTTCTGCACGATCCTTATGCAGGCAATAATCAAGATGCACACGACCAAATGCCACCGGAAATGCGCTGCTGGCCAGCAGGGCACGGATTACACTTTCCTTGTCCAGGCCGATATTATTTTTTTTACCGGATTGCAAATACAAAACATTGCCCAGCATGGGATTCGTCTGGTCAACCAGATAGGATTCAATAATTATTTTGCCCGGTTCCTGCGCAGAAGATTTCAGAATAAAAGGTATGACAAATCGCTGGTTGCGCACCCGGACACCATCCACTTCCATGACCACAGGTTCGGTGCGCGTAACCGTTAGCGCCACCGGTATTGCGCAATCGTTGCGATAAACAGGTTCATCGAGCAAAACGCGCAGGCGGTTAATGACCTGATCAAATGCGCGCCGGCTCAGCAGGCCATCATCACGTGCATAATCGCGCGGATTTTCCGGTAACAGATTCTTGAATCCGACATCCAGCCAGATGTCGCGAAATAAATTGTTGTTAATCACATCATCTGTTTTGCCCTGCATCAACTGATCATCCATGCACCAGCTCATGGCAGACACCAGCGCATTGATACCACCTGCTGAAGCGCCGGCAATAGCGGCCAGTTCGGCCGGATATTTATCGCTGCGCTGTTCAGGAAATTGCCGCATCAATTTAAGCTGCCGCACAATGGCCCAGTTAAGGCCGGCTTCATAAGATCCAAGACTGATGCCGCCGCTGATCGCCAGCGATATCGGCACATTCCTGTTTTGGGTGGATGCCGCATTCAGGGCAGAACATGAATACAGCAGCAGGACAAGGCAGAGCGGGACTTTTTTTATCATTTGGCACTCCATTCAGGTGAGTATGCACTGCACCGTGTGCGGTTATAATAGGCGCAATTGAATCACTCAGCACTTCCCCCCGTATGTTTTCCTTCTGGCGCGAATACCCTGAACTGGCTGATGTCATTTTGCCGCAAAAAATCATGCGGCCGTTCTGGCATCCCAAAGCCAATACTCTCGATAACCATGTGTTTTCGACTGATCTGCCTTATGAAAGGCCGCTGCTGATATGCAGCGGCATTTTAGCCAGCGCCCTGCTCTGCCTGGCTCTGGCTGCATTTGTGATCTGGCGTCACCTGCATGCAAGCGAGCCCAAAACCGGCCTTGATAATGAACTGATTATTACCATTTTGCTGTCGGGCCTGGCACTGGGCGCAGGCGGTTATTTCATTCACCTGTTCATCCGTGCGGTGCCGGTGCGTCACTGGCAACTGGATCGCCAGACGCACCGTATTACTGTGCCGCTGCCAACACTTGTACCGGATTATTTCTCCGATCAGTACGATCAGTTTCAGGCAAAAATCCTGCACGAAATAAACATCCTTGGCCGGCGGCGTGCGCGCCTGGTTATTGAACATCGCCAAAGCGGCCGACAGATTTGCATTTTTGTCGGCAGTGATGCCAACAGCAGGCTGGTAGGTTACTGGTCCTTTATTGTTCAGTACATGAAACCGGATGCGCCGCTACCGGATGTACCGGCGTTAAATCATTTCCCCAATACCACACCGGGTGTGCGACAACAGGTCAGCAATCATTATTCGCTGTAAATCCTGCGTTGAATTCTTTGGTTTCTGGTGTAGCAACAAAACCTGGAGTTATTTACAAAAAAACCCGCATTGCGGGTTTCTTGTGTATGGCGCGCCCGGCGGGATTATTCAGCACTTCCTTGTGCCTCACCCTGCGGGCTCGCTACGCTCGTTCAAATTCATTCCAGATGAATTTGTCAAACCCACGGTTCGAACCCCACCAGACCCACCATACAAAAAAACCCGCATTGCGGGTTTCTTGTGTATGGCGCGCCCGGCGGGATTCGAACCCACGACCCCAGCCTTCGGAGGGCTGTACTCTATCCATCTGAGCTACGGGCGCGAATGCGATAAGGATACCGTGTTCGACAAACGCAAGCTAGTTCTGGCTTGCCATCATTCTATCCAGCGTGCGGTAGGAAATGGCTTCGCTCAAGTGCGATGCATTAATGTCCGGTTTGTTTTCCAGATCGGCAATGGTGCGCGCCAGTTTTAGAATGCGATGATAGGCGCGTGCGGAAAGATGGAATTTTTCCATGGCTTGTTCGAGTAAATGACTTTCTGCCGGATTTAATCGGCAATATCTGTCAACTTCCCGTCCGCTTAACAATGCATTGGCTTTGCCGGCACGTTGTGTTTGCAATTCATACGCTTGCATGACGCGTTCACGAATTTGCTGCGAAGTTTCGCCGGTGGCCTGGGCATTTTTTAATTCATCGTGTGCCAGCCGTGGCACTTCAACATGAATGTCTATGCGATCCAGCAGGGGTGCAGAAATGCGTGCACGATGCTTGCGTTGTTGTTCGATGCTGCATTGGCAGAGTGATTTGCCGTCGCAACTGTAACCCTGCGGGCAGGGGTTCATGGCCGCAATTAATTGAAAGCGCGCCGGATACTCGGCCTGACGTGCGGCGCGGGAAATGACAATGCGTCCGGTTTCCATGGGTTCGCGCAACACATCGAGTACGCGGCGATCAAATTCGGTGAGTTCATCGAGAAATAAAACACCATTGTGCGACAGGGAAATTTCGCCGGGACGCGGACTGGAACCACCGCCAACCAGCGCCACACCAGATGCCGTGTGGTGCGGATCGCGATATGGCCGCCGGCCAAAGCTGGCAACATCAAAACCGGATGTTGAAATCGAACAGATGGCCGCCGTTTCCAGCGCCTGTTCTTCACTCATGCCTGGCAAAATACCGGGCAAGCGGCTGGCAAGCATGGTTTTGCCGGTGCCGGGCGGGCCGATCATCAGCATGTTGTGCGAACCGGCAGCAGCAATTTCCAGTGCACGACGGGCACGATGCTGACCGCGCACCTCGCTCATGTCCGGCACATTGTGCGCAGCTGTTGCCGACGCTGACGGCGGTGCCGTCAGTTCACCCTGCTTCTGTAAATAACGGCAGATGTCCAGCAGATGCTGTGCCTGGCGCACATCCACATTGGAAACCAGCGCAGCCTCTTTCGCATTGATGGTGGGCAACACCAGCGTGTGGCCTGCATCGCGTGCGCCCAGCGCCGACGGCAGGGCACCATTCACTGACCGCAACTCGCCACTCAAAGCCAGCTCACCGTGAAATTCATGCTTGCCGAGGGCGGCAAGCGGGATTTGCCCGGTAGCCGCCAGGATGCCCAATGCAATCGGTAAATCGTATCGGCCACCTTCCTTGGGTAAATCAGCAGGCGCCAGATTCACCGTGATGCGACGCATGGGAAACTCAAAGGCAGAATTGATGATGGCGGCACGTACCCGGTCGCGGCTTTCGCGCACGGCAGCTTCCGGCAGGCCGACAATGGAAAAGGCCGGTAAACCGTTTGAAATGTGGGCTTCGACGGTAACCGGCAGGGCGTG
>JAUPMA010000204.1 GCA_030836935.1 Pseudomonadota bacterium
CGCAGGACATAAAAATGACTGACTGCATTTTCTGCAAAATCGCCAAAGGTGAGATTCCCTCCAACGTTGTTTTTCAAAATGACGATGTACTCGCCTTTCGTGATCTCAATCCGCAGGCGCCGACCCATATTCTGGTAATTCCCAAAAAACACATCGCGACCACCAATGACATCACACCCGCCGATGAAGCGTTAATCGGCAAAATGCTGCTTGCCGCCAAACAGGTTGCCAAGGATGAAGGCATTGCGGAGAGCGGCTATCGCACTGTGATGAACTGCAATCGTGGTGCCGGCCAGACGGTGTTTCATATCCACTTGCATGTGCTGGGTGGACGGCCAATGAGCTGGCCACCGGGCTGATGTGTCGTTACCAGTTTTTTGGTGGTTTGCGGCTGGTGTGAAACACGCGCAGGATTTCGATGGTGTCAGTGCGTGGGCGAACCCGGTAGGGAATGATGTAACGGGTGTCGGGTACAACCAGTTCGCGTGTTCCATGAACCCTGCCAGGATGGCCCAGTGCAGGGTTATTGATAAGTTGTGACGTGGATTGATGGATACGTTGCATAATCAGCCGAGCGACCGCGGGATCAGTCTGGGCGATGTATGTGAGTTCCTGATCCAGGTTTAACAAGGCTTTCCTTAGCCATCTAAGTTTCATTCACACCCCACTTGCCAAATACTGATTTAACTTCCTGATCGCTGGTGTAGTCTTCGGCATCGGCTTCCTTGAGCGCAGACTTTATTTCACCTATTTGCCATTCGTTTAATTCAATGAATTCACGAATGGCTTCGGCTGCCAGAAAGGATTTGGAACGATGTGTGGCTTCGGAAAGTTGATCCAGGCGATCTTTCAGTTCTGGCTCAAGGCGGATAGTCATGGTGGTTGACATGGGAATGTCTCACATTGTGTACATGTGAATGCACTATAACACACTCAATAAATGGCTGATATTTTCGTCTTGCATGCCGGTCGCATGATAAGTAGTATTCCGCACCCTACAGGCGCATAGCTCAGTTGGTTAGAGCACCACCTTGACATGGTGGGGGTCGGTGGTTCGAGTCCACTTGCGCCTACCAATTTTTTATCAGGCTGAAGTTCGAAGACTGAAGGCCGAGAAATGTTGCAAGCGGTTTAAGCCTGTGTGCTGTTCCATTGTAAGGAACAGCACATAAACCACGTGGCCTTTAGTGTGGGTCACCTCTGAAAAAACCAGGAGTCCTAATATGCCAGTCATTACCCTGCCTGACGGTAGTCAGCGTACTTTTTCATCCCCTGTATCGGTTTACGATGTGGCCGCCGAAATCGGCCCGGGTCTCGCGAAAGCGGCACTGGCTGGCAAGGTTGATGGCAAGCTTGTTGATACCTCGCACGTCATCAATAACGACGCACAACTTTCCATCATTACCGAAAAAAGCGAAGAAGGTCTGGATGTGATTCGTCACTCCACGGCGCATTTGCTGGCGCAGGCGGTGAAAGCTTTGTACCCCGCCGCGCAGATCACCATTGGCCCAGTGGTGGATGACGGTTTTTATTACGACATTGATTGCGAAACCCGGTTTACCCCCGAAGTGCTGGCGGCCATTGAAGCCAAAATGGAAGAACTGGCGGCGGCGGATTTCAAGGTGAGCCGTTCGGTGATGTCGCGCGATGCGGCGGTGAAGTTTTTCCGCGACTTGGGCGAAGAATACAAGGCACAAATTATCGAAGACATTCCGGCCAGCGACGAATTGTCGCTGTATAAACAAGGTGATTTTACGGATTTGTGCCGTGGCCCGCATGTGCCCAGCACAGGGCGTCTGAAAGCATTCAAATTGACCAAGCTCGCCGGTGCCTACTGGCGCGGCGATTCCAAAAATAAAATGTTGCAGCGCATTTACGGCACCGCCTGGGCGGACAAGAAGCAGCTGAAAGATTATCTGCACCGCATCGAAGAAGCCGAAAAACGCGATCACCGCAAAATCGGCAAGCAGCTGGGTTTGTTCCATACCCAGGAAGAAGCGCCGGGTATGGTGTTCTGGCACAAGCAGGGCTGGGATATTTACCTCACCGTGCAGAGCTACATTCGCAACCGCTTGCGCAATCATGGCTACCAGGAAATTCATACGCCGCAGGTGGTGGATCGTTCATTGTGGGAGCGTTCCGGTCACTGGGAAAAATTCCACGCCATGATGTTCACCACGCAATCGGAAAATCGCGATTATGCGGTCAAGCCGATGAACTGCCCGTGTCATATCCAGGTGTTCAACCAGGGGTTGAAATCCTACCGTGATCTGCCGCTGCGCCTGGCGGAATTCGGTTCCTGTCACCGTAACGAGCCATCGGGTACGCTGCATGGTTTGATGCGGGTGCGTAATTTTGTGCAGGACGATGCGCATATTTTCTGCACCGAAAACCAGATTCAGAATGAGGTTTCCAGCTTTATTGACCTGACGTTTGATGTTTACAAGGACTTCGGGTTCGAGAATATCGAAATTGCTCTGTCTACCCGTCCGGAACAACGCGTGGGTTCAGATGAAATCTGGGACAAGGCCGAAAAGGCGCTGGCTGATTCGCTCAATGCCAAGGGTTTACCCTTCCGGTTACAGCCGGGCGAAGGCGCGTTTTACGGGCCGAAAATCGAGTTCACCTTAAAAGATTGTCTCGACCGTGGCTGGCAATGCGGCACCATGCAGGTGGATTTCTCCATGCCCGGTCGTCTGGATGCGCAATATGTGGCAGAGGAGGGTGATCGCAAAGTGCCGGTGATGCTGCATCGCGCCATCTTGGGTTCGCTGGAGCGATTCATCGGTATTCTCATCGAGCACCACGAAGGCAAGTTCCCGGTTTGGCTGGCACCTACCCAGGCGGTGGTGATGAATATCACCGACGCCCAGGCCGATTTTGCCCGTGAAGTTGAAAAAAGCTTAAATACTCAAGGATTTAAAGTTGGCCTGGACTTGAGAAATGAGAAGATCGGCTATAAAATCCGCGAGCACACAATACAGCGGGTTCCCTACATGCTGGTTATAGGTGATCGGGAGCTTGAGAATCAAAGCGTCGCCGTGCGTTCTCGTGACGGCAAGGATCTTGGGTCGATGAAGGTTGAAGACTTCGCCGCCCGCCTTGCAGCTGTCATCAAGAACCGCGGTTTCGCTATTTCTGAGGGTTAAGAATATCGCCGCCGAAAAGCCTGTTCGCAAGAACGAAATGATC
>JAUPMA010000024.1 GCA_030836935.1 Pseudomonadota bacterium
CGGCTGGCAAGGCCTTGCAGATATCTAAAAACTTTTTTGCCGGAATAGTGATTTCACCGGGTTGATCGACCATCAACTGAACACGTGAAACCAGTTCAATCTCGAGATCCGTGGCTGTTAACGACAAAGTATTATCATTTGTCCGAACCAGAACATTGGAAAGACTGGGCATGGTCTGGCGTTTTTCAATGGCACCAATTACCTGCTGCAGCGGGCTTAACAGATCTTCGCGAGAAATACTGAATTTCATGTGCTTACCTATATGATATTTATCTTTATTTATTTACTAATTGTTATTACAGGTTTCTGCCTGGCTTGTGGATAACAATATATTCTTTTTTATTTTCAATAACTTACATAAATAATTATGACCGGATAAAACGGGTGTAGCCATTCTGTATCCTGTTGAAGCCATGTGGATAAGTATGCTGCTGTCCTGTTTTTGCATATTGTCCCCTGTTTATCCACAGCTTTCCGGATTACTTGTCCTGAGCTTTCAGCATTTATCGAATATCACATCAATTACTCAGGGTACGCAGCAAATTTACGTAATCTTCATTGATTCGTGAATCGGATTCTCGTAACTCGGCAATTTTTCGGCAGGCATGCAGCACGGTAGTATGATCCCTGCCGCCAAAAGCCGTTCCGATTTCCGGCAGACTGTGGTTGGTCAACTCCTTGGCCAGTGTCATCGCCAACTGTCTTGGCCGGGTAATTGACCGGCTGCGCCGGTTAGACAATAAATCCGAACCACGGATTTTGTAGTATTCCGCTACGGTTTTCTGAATGTTGTCAATGGTAATCCGTTTGTCCTGGGAAGCGATTAAATCCCGCAGCGTTTCCTTGGCGAAATCAAGTGTAATCGGTTTACCGGTGAAATTGGCTGTTGCCATGATGCGTCGCAATGAGCCTTCCAGGTCACGGATATTTGAACGAATGCGCTTGGCAACAAAAAAGGCCACTTCGCTGGGCAGGTTAACACCAAATTCCTCGGCTTTTTTGTGCAAAATGGCAACGCGGGTTTCCAGTTCAGGTGGTTCGATACATACCGGCAGGCCCCAGCCAAAACGGGATTTAAGACGTTCTTCCAGGCCATCAATTTCCTTCGGATAACGATCGCAGGTCAGAATGATCTGATGCCCGCCTTCCAGCAAGGCATTGAAAGTGTGAAAAAATTCTTCCTGGGATCGATCCTTGCCGGCAAAAAACTGTATATCGTCAATCAGCAACGCATCCAGCGATCGGTAAAACTGCTTGAATTCATCGATGGCATTATGTTGCAACGCCTTGATCATATGGCTGACAAAACGTTCCGAGTGCAGATACACAACCCGTGCATCAGGATTTATTTCACGCAAACGGTTGCCTACGGCGTGCATCAAATGGGTTTTGCCCAAACCAACGCCGCCATAGAGAAACAGCGGGTTGTAAGAGCTGCCGGGATTTTCGGCAACCTGCACGGAGGCTGCACGCGCCAGTTCATTGGATCGGCCAGCCACAAAATTGGTGAAGGTAAAACCGCTGTTCAGGTTGTGATCAACCGGTTGTGCATAGGACTTGGCAGCAGCCGGCCGGCTGTTAAGCGGAGTTGCCGGCTGAGACTGGGTTTCTGCACCCGCTGCGGGTAAAGCCGGATTTTTTGGCTGGTTTTTTTTCGTCTGACTGCCACTGCCGATTTCCAGTGACAGCCTGACGGGCTGGTCGCCGGCAATCCGGTCGGCAATCTGGCGTATCTGTGCCATGAAATGCTGGTCGACCCAGTCCATTACAAAACGGTTGGGCGCAAGCAGACGCAATACCTCGTTGTCTTCAACCACTTGCAATGGCCGAATCCATGTATTGAGCTGTTGATCAGATAGTTCCTGCTCGAGTGATTGCAGGCACTTGCCCCAGAAGCTCACCGTATTCCCCGGTCTGTTATTTGTGTTGGATCGTTTTTGAAATTGCGTAACCCGCTTTTTTAATTCCAGCAATTATCAACTATTGCATGACTTGCCGGTGTCCGGCACACGGACAGGAAGATAGCGGGTCGGGCATTCTATATCTGACAGGCTGACGGGGGAACTCTGATCTGACAACCGGGCCTGCGGTAGGAACAGCAAGGTTTCCTTTGACTTGGCAGGGGTCGGCGATTAGAATCTGCGACCCTGATTTTTATGACTTGAAACAAGGTCTTCACCATGAAAAGAACCTTTCAGCCCAGCAACCTGGTACGTGCACGTCGCCACGGTTTTCGCGCTCGTATGGCCACTGTTGGTGGTCGCAAAGTATTAAAAGCTCGCCGCGCCAAAGGCCGGTTGCGCCTGTCAGCCTAAGTCCGGCTTTCCATTCGGCTTGTTCGATACAGGGGGGCGGCCATCCGTGACTGCACCTGTACCTGACAAGATGGCGAGTGACCGGACAGCACGTTTCCCCAAGCGTGCCCGGCTGCTCAAGCCTGCTGAATTCAGCCGGGTTTTTAAAGATCCCATTCGATCCAGTGACCGCCTGTTTACCATTCTGGCCGTAACCAAC
>JAUPMA010000205.1 GCA_030836935.1 Pseudomonadota bacterium
AATTCAGGTACTGCAGGGAGAGGCCACGCCCGTGATCGACAATCCAGCTACCGCACTGCATGAAAAAAACACGCTGAATAACCGGCAACACCTGCGTGTACTGCTGGTTGACGACAACGCCATCAATCTGAAGCTGGCAAAAACATTCATCGAAAACCGTGGCATACAGGTCGCCACGGCGGAACACGGCGAAGAGGCTACAGAAATGGCCAGTAAACAATATTACGACCTGATCCTGATGGATTTACACATGCCCAGAATGGATGGCTTTGCGGCGACAGAATATATTCGCAATCATCCCGGCCCGTGCAAAAACAGCATAATTATTGCCCTGACTGCCAATGCCATGCAGGAAGAAAAAGTACAGGCGTACAACGCAGGCATGAATGATATTCTGCTAAAGCCCATCAGTGAAAACAGCCTGTTTGAAATCCTTGCGCGCTGGCTCAATCAGTCGCAGGCGATATCCACCGGCAGTCAAAACAATAACGATACTGAAACAACCCCGGCCATTTATGATGCTGATCAGGCACTCAAACTGACCGGCGGCAATGCGCAACTGGCCAGTGAGTTACTGGGCATGCTGCTCAGTGAATTACCCGGACACAAACAGCGTATCGAAAACTGCCTGCTGCAGTCTGATCTGGACGGGCTCAAGACATACAGCCACAAACTGCACGGCGCCACCAGTTATTGCGGTGTGCCCATGTTGCGCAAGTGCGCGCGCGAACTGGAAAATATTGTTGACAGCAAACAACACCTGAAACTGGACAAGGCCGTGCATGACCTTATGGATGCCATGGATGCCCTGATGGATTTTTATCAGACGCAAACAGAACAGCCGGCAAGATCCATAAAGAATTCACTGCCTTCCTGATCCAGGGATACTGGCGCAACATCAAAAAAAATTCCCATCAATTTTCCGCATTCAACCTTTCCCTGACCGGCCCGAATGATCGCCGGTGTTCCGGACAGAGCCCATGCTCACGCAGCAGGGCCAAATGTACCGCTGTCGGATAACCCTTGTGCCGGTCAAACCCATACTGCGGATAGCGCTCATGCAGAGCATGCATTTGCCGGTCGCGTTCCACCTTGGCCAGAATGGATGCGGCTGAAATCGCCTCCACCTTGCTGTCGCCTTTTACTATCGCTTCCACCGGGCACATCAGCCGGGGGCACCGGTTCCCATCCACCAGCACCATGTCCGGCTGGATGGTCAAGGCTTCCACCGCCCGCTTCATGGCCAGCAGGCTGGCCTGCAATATATTGAGCTGGTCAATTTCACTGGCGGAGGCCGAGGCTATCGCCCAGCACAAGGCCTTTTCCGTTATTTCCGGATACAGCTGGTCACGGCGTTTTTCGCTGAGTTTTTTTGAATCCCGCAGCCCCTGAATAGGCCGTGCCGGATCAAGTATCACCGCCGCCGCGACTACGGCTCCGACCAGCGGCCCACGACCGGCTTCATCGACACCGGCCAGCCGCCGGCAAGATGGCAAATCAAGTTTTATCTCATGCATTTCAACATCCTGAGAACAAAGAAATCCGGTACAATTCGCAAAGTTTTTACCCGCTTATATTAAAGAGAAACAGTTCATGCGCAAAATAAAAACCGCCGTAATCGGTGTCGGTTATCTCGGCAAGTTTCATGCAGACAAGTATGCCTCCCTGCCCAACAGCGAACTGGTTGCTGTAGTAGACGCCAGCGCTGAAACCGCCAAAACGATTGCGGCCAAGCATAACGTACAGGGGCTGACAGATTACCAGCCTTTGCTTGGCAAGGTTGAAGCCGTCAGCATTGCTGCGCCCACTACATTGCATTACCAGATTGCAAAAGATTTTCTCAGCCACGGCAGTCATGTATTGATTGAGAAACCGATTACCGTAACGGTTGATGAAGCGGATGAACTCATTGCACTGGCAAAGAAGAACAAACTGCTGATTCAGGTTGGACATCTTGAACGCTTCAATGCGGCCATACTGGATCTCGATAAGGAAATCAGCAAACCGGTATTCATTGAATCGCATCGTCTGGCGCCATTCAATCCTCGCGCAACCGATGTCAATGTGGTGCTGGATCTGATGATCCACGATATCGACATTATTCTCGATATTGTCAATTCCAATGTGAAATCCATTGCAGCCTCCGGCGCAAAAATTCTCACCGACTCCACGGATATTGCCAACGTGCGGCTGGAATTTGAAAATGGCTGCGTGGCCAATGTCACCGCCAGCCGCGTCAGCATGAAAACCGAACGCAAGATGCGCCTGTTCCAGAAAGATTCGGCCATCACTGTTGATTTCCAGAATCGCGCGCTGAAAATTTACAGCAAGGGTGACAAGGAAATGTTTCCTGGCATTCCGGAAATTGTCGGCCAGGAAAGTGTTTATGAAAACAACGATGCGCTCAAGGTTGAAATCATTGCGTTCCTCGACAGCATTGAAAACGGCACACCGGTTAGAGTAAACGGCGAAGCCGGTCGCCGCGCACTGGCCACCGCCATCCACATCTCAAAATTAGTCAGCGAGTAATAAACATGAACATTCCAATGGTTGACCTCAAGGAACAATATCACCGCCTGAAAAATGAAATCGACAGCGGGTTGCTGCAAGCACTGGAAGCGACTCAATTCATTCTCGGCCCTAATTTACTGGCGTTTTAAAAACAAACGGCTGCCTACCTTGGAGTTAAACACGCTATAGGCGTGGCTAACGGAACCGACGCCCTGCATCTGGCTGTCGATGCGCTGGGTATTCGTGAAGGTGATGAAGTCATTACCACGCCCTTTACATTTATTGCCACAGCGGAAGCGATTTGTTATCTCGGTGCCAAGCCGGTATTTGTGGATATTGATCCCAAAACATTCAATATCGATTTAACAAAAATCGAAAAAGCAATTACACCCAGAACAAAGGCCATCATTCCG
>JAUPMA010000206.1 GCA_030836935.1 Pseudomonadota bacterium
ACAATGGCAAGACCTACATTGGCCTGATGAACGCGGGTTTGATGGGACAGATGTTTGGTGTCGGTGACATCATGAGTCAGGTGGCGGAAGACCAGAAAGTGTTTGTGACCTTCGATGCCACCAAGCCGGCACCGCCATTGATCAAGGGCATGCCAGGCGGCGGTGGCAGTGGCGGCGGCAAGGAAGGCAGTGGCTGCTAGGTCAAAACCCGTTTCCGAAAATGTGGCTCATGAGGAGGTAACATGTTTAATAAAATCATCAGCGTAGCTGTGCTTTCCCTGCTGGCACTGGGTTGGCAGGGGATGGTAATGGCCGTGGAAAATATGGCGGCTGAAACCACGGCTGAACAGCCGGTAGCCAAGTCCACCGCCGATCATTCCAAGTTCAAGGAACTGGACAAGGTGTTCAAATCCGGCCCCGATGTGACCAAGGCCTGTCTGGGCTGTCATACCGAGGCGGCCAAACAGTTACACAAAACCAAGCACTGGACCTGGGACTACATTAATCCGGATACCAGCCAGCAGCTGGGCAAGAACAGGGTGATCAACAATTTCTGTACCGCTGTGCCTTCCAACTACAAGTTTTGTACGGCCTGCCATATCGGCTTTGGCTGGGAAGACAAGAACTTTGATTTCACATCTGAAGCCAATGTGGACTGCATGGTTTGCCACGACACCACCGGCAAGTACAAGAAATTGCCCGGCCTCGCCGGTCATCCCAATTACGAAACCCTGGAATGGCCGCCGCATTCCGGCAAGTTCCGCGCACCGACCGACCTGAAAAACATCGCGCAGAATGTCGGCCCCACCAGCCGCCAGACCTGCGGCGCCTGTCACTTCCGTGGCGGCGGTGGTGATGCCGTGAAGCATGGCGACCTGGACAGCACGCTGGAATTTCCGCAGAAATATCTGGATGTGCACATGGATGCCAAGGGCCTGAATTTCACCTGCTCCAAGTGCCATGTTACGGAGAGCCACGAAGTATCCGGTTCGCGTAACCAGGTAACGGCCGCAGATGACAAGGGCCACCTGATTCCGGGCAGTACTGAAAAGCGCAACCCGGCAACCTGCGTTGCCTGTCACGACAACAATCCGCATGGTGCAAAACATGCCTTGCTGAACCGGCATACGGAAAAACTGGCCTGCCAGACTTGCCACATTCCCGCTTACGCGCGCGGTATGGCCACCAAGATGACCTGGGACTGGTCAACCGCCGGCAAGCTGGATGAAAAAGGTCAACGCATCCAGACCCGTGGTTCGGATGGCAATGACATCTACGACAGCAAGAAAGGTGACTTCACCTGGGAAAAATATGTGATCCCCGAGTACCAGTGGTTCAACGGCGAAGTGATTTGGACCCTGCCCGATACCCAATTTGATCCTGGAGCCGTACTCAAGATCAATGACTTCAAGGGCAGTCCGGATGATGGCAAGTCACGCATCTGGCCGACCAAGGTATTCCGTGGCAAACAGGCTTATGACAAGGCCAGCAATACCCTGGTTGTTGCCAGTCTGGCGGATGATCCCAAGACCGGTTTCTGGATGAACTATGACATGCAGAAAGCCGTAACGGCGGGCCAAGCTTATGTTGGCAAGCCCTACAGTGGCGAGCTGGGATTTGTGGCTACTGAAATGAGCTGGCCGATTACCCATATGGTTGCGCCCAGTAATGACGCGCTGGCCTGTGATCAATGCCACCGGGAAGAGGGGCGTCTGGCAGGTGTCACCGGCGTGTATATGCCAGCCACCAATAACACTCCGCTGCTCGACAGGCTTGGATTCCTTGCCGCCTTTTTCACCCTGCTGGGCGTGCTTGGCCACGGTGCAATCCGTTACTTCATGCATAAGAGAGGTAAATAGTCATGGCTGAAAGAATCTACATATTCAAGCGTTTCGAACGCTTCTGGCACTGGTCCCAGGCCTTGCTGATCATCATCCTGATGATGACCGGGTTTGAAGTACACGGATCATGGTCTGTGTTTGGCTTCAAGCAGGCAGTGAATATTCACACCATCGCGGCATGGACGCTGGTGGGATTGTGGGTGTTCGCCATTTTCTGGCACTTTACGACGGGCGAATGGAAACAATACATTCCAACAATGGAAAAAGTGGATGCCATGATGAAGTATTACCTGACCGGTATTTTCACTCATGCGCCGCATCCGTTTCGCCAGACTACCCTGCGCAAACACAATCCGCTGCAACGCATCGCCTATCTGTTTGTACTGGTAGTAATCAACCCGCTGATCTGGACCACTGGCTGGTTTTATCTTTTCTACGGCTCCTGGGATGCGTGGGGATTCGGCTGGCTGGATTTGCGCTGGGTAGCCTTCTTCCATGTAGTAGCGGCATTCATGATGCTGATATTTTTCATCGCGCATATTTATCTGGCAACAGCAGGCCACACCGTTACATCGCACATCAAGGCGATGATTACCGGCTGGGAAGAAGTAGAAGACTGAAGCTGGATTTATTGACATAAATTCGCACGACACGATGCGCATTTCCAGCAGGCGGGCTATCAGATAGCCCGCCGTATTTATGCTCGCATTTCGGGGTAACGAAAAATGTGGAGGCAAAAACCGCTGATTTGTCATGGCTGGCAAACCAATCCGTTTTTTATTTTCGGTTTAGGAATTCTTCTTTTTTTTATGAAGGCACATGCCGGAATCGACGGTATTCCGCACGCCGGCGTAAAGGCCGAAGAAAGTTTTCAATTCGAATATCTTTTTGCGCCACCTCATCGCGCTTTTGCCATTGCACCGGGTGGTGCCTGGTCCTGGCAGGCGGGAAAAGAAACCACGGATGCCGCCAAAAAATCTGCGCTGGAAGCCTGCGGGAAATATACGCAGCAAAAATGCGTTTTGTATGCCGTGGATAACGAAATTGTCTTTGACGCCAAATCCTGGAGCAGCCTGTGGGGGCCGTATAAAACAGGACAACAGGCGTTCAAGGCCGCAACGGGTGTTGCACTGGGTGAAAAATTTCCGGATATCAAGTTCACTGATCCGGCAGGTGTAGGCAAAACCCTTTCGCAACTCAGGGGCAAGGTTGTGTTTATCCACTTCTGGGGCTGCTGGTGTGCATCCTGCCGTTATGAATTTGTTTCGCTCATCGACATGTACCGCATCTTAAGGGATGTGATGGGAAAGGATGTGGAATTTGTAGTGCTGCAAATGCGGGAGCCAATCACGCAAGCCAAGGCTTGGGCAAAAGAAAATAATCTGTCAGCGTTACCCTTGTCGGACTCTGGTGTGAAAAGCAGCAGCGATACCGAGCTGACACTGCGCAGCGGCAAAAAAATACAGGATCGTGATCTGGCAAAAATATTTCCCGCCAGTTATGTGCTGGATAAACACGGTATCGTGATTTTTTCACACATGGGTTCAGTCAGTGACTGGTCCGAGTATGTTCCCTTCTTTCGTGATGCCGTCAGTCATTCCGGCAAGTAATTGCCTGCGCGCAGCGAGGTTGCATTATTCGTGTGCAATGGTTTTTTTGGTGAACAGATAATCCTTCAGTTCCTTGCTCATCGCCGGATCGTTGCGACGTATCCATTCCAGTACCATCGCCGCGTGTTCCTTTTCCTCGTCTCGGTTGTGCGCAAGTATGGCTTTCAGCTCCTTGTTCTTGCAGGCATCCACACGCTGGTTATACCAGTCGACGGCTTCCAGCTCTTCCATCAGCGACACAATGGCACGGTGCATGTCGCGGGTTGCATCAGATAATTCATCAATCGGTTCGTGATAGCCTTCGTTGGACATTTTATTTCTCCTGTTCTCATTTAAATGTTATTTCTACTGCGCAGAAATATTTTCTACCTGCTTGTTATGCTGCTCCAGCGTCTTGCCGACATTTTTCGCATCCCTGAACAGTTTCTGGATATTATCGGGATCATACGGATTACCCAGTTCTGTCTCGTTCGTGGTTTCATTACTGTGGTTGCCGAGTGAAATCACGCGGTTACTGTCCGTGCCGGTTTCTTCCTCATCCGCTGTTTTCGTTCTCTGGACAACATTGACATTGGGCTGCAGATGTATGGTCTCACTCTCACCGGTGCAAGGACTTTGCGAAAACTCAACCTGGCCGCTTTCGTTTGTGCATTTGTACAGAGTCATTTCCTTGTCAGTGGTAACGCTCGACATATTGGTCATGGGCGCGCCAGCCGGTTTACCCGGTTTGAGCAGGCCCTGGAGAAAATCCGGCAGGCTGCCGCCGCCGAGCATGTAATAGGGCACCAGTAGCAACAGGCCAGTCAGCAGAATCATCTTGAACAGTAGTTTTTTCATCTTTTTCGGTCTCCGTCTGGTCTGGTGATTATGGCCCGCCGCCGCCATTTTGCCAGTTGCCAGATAGCTGTTGCCCGGGCGTGTGGGAGAGAGTAGAATTCGCGCTCGTTTTCACTGCAATAACCGTTACGAGGCTCAACATGAAGCCAGACATTCATCCCGAATACAAAGAAATTCATATCACTTGCAGCTGTGGCAATGCCTTTGACACGCGCTCTACCCGTGGCGACAAGTCCTACCACGTGGACGTTTGCTCCAAGTGCCACCCTTTCTATACCGGTCAGTCCAAGGTTGTGGATTCCGGTGGCCAGGTTGAAAAATTCCGCAAGCGTTTTGGCAACAAGAAGTAAGCAATTGCCTGAATACAAGCCGAAAAGGGCGCTGTTGCACGGCGCCTTTTTTTGTTTCCCTGTTTGCCTGTTTTTCCCGTTTCAGTCGCCTGCCGGGATACTTTGCCCACCCGTTGTCATTGATGAAACTGTTGCAGCGCGCAGCGCGTCGGATGGCGATACCCTGCGTCTGGCAGATGGCCGCAAGGTGCGTCTGATTGGCATCAATACTCCCGAACTGGCGCGTGACAATCAGCCCGCCGAACCACTGGCCAGTGAGGCCAAAACCGCCCTTATCCGCCTGCTGGCGCAGTCAGGCAACCGCATCGGCCTGAAATATGGCCACGAGCGCCTGGATACCTACCAGCGCACGCTGGCGCACGTTTATCTGGCCGATGGCACCAGCGTCCAGGCCGCCTTGCTTGAGCAGGGCATGGCCACGGCCTTCACGACTCCTCCCGATGATCGCTACAGTGATTGTTACCGTTCTGCGGAACAGCAGGCGATGCAGCAGCACCTTGGCCTGTGGGCGCTGGCGGATTACCAGCCCAGAACCCTCAACCAGCTTGACCGCCGGGATAACGGTTTTCGCCGGGTACAGGGCCGGGTCAGCCAGATCAGCCGCAGTTCGTCTGCGGCCTGGGTGATGCTGGGGGAAAAACTCAAGATCCGTATTGCCGCCAGCGACCTGGTTTATTTCAGCCAGCCCTGGCTGCAAGGCCTGGTTGGCAGGGACATTGAAGTGCGTGGCTGGCTGCATCCCGAGGGCCAGGCTTTTTTCATGCAGCTGCGCCACCCCGATGCGGTAAAAATCATTGAATCCGGAAAATAAATGCCCGCCGTTGATAACCGCAGCTTTTCCCGGCCGCTTTAACTTTGCTGCCTGCACAAATGATATAGTTTCGCCTTCCTATCCCGAGGTCCACTTCAAGTCGTCCACATGAACAACGAATCCAAGCAAGCTGCGCTTCAATATCACCAGCAGCCCACACCCGGCAAAATTGCCATTGAAATTACTAAGCCCTGCAATTCCCAGCTCGATTTGTCACTGGCCTATACCCCGGGCGTCGCCGAGCCGGTACGGGCCATCGCCCACAATCCTGATGATGCCTATCGATATACCTCCAAGGGCAATCTGGTTGCTGTCATCACCGATGGCACAGCGGTGCTGGGCCTGGGCAATGTTGGCGCGCTGGCCGGCAAGCCGGTAATGGAAGGCAAGGCGGTTTTGTTCAAGCGCTTTGCCAATATTGATGTGTTTGATATTGAAGTGAATGCCGACACGCCGGATGAATTCATTGAGACCGTTGCGCGAATTGCACCGACGTTTGGCGGCATTAACCTTGAAGATATTGCCGCGCCGCACTGCTTTGAAATTGAACGCCGGCTGGACGAGATGCTCGACATTCCGGTATTCCACGATGACCAGCACGGCACCGCTATTGTAATTGCGGCCGGTTTGCGCAATGCGCTGGAGTTACAGGGCAAAACACTGGCTGATGCGCATATTGTCTGTATGGGCGCCGGCGCAGCCGGGATTGCAACCGTAAAACTGCTTGTGGCAATGGGCGCAAGAAAATCGAATATCCTGTTGCTGGATCGCAAGGGTGTTATCAACAATCGCCGTGATGACCTGAATATATACAAG
>JAUPMA010000207.1 GCA_030836935.1 Pseudomonadota bacterium
ATCCCTGTGAGGCATGGCTTGGTAAAGCGTGTGCTTGACTGACTCTGGTCGGCATTACAATAGATCAAATGCTGCGCAATGCACGTTGCTTATTGTGCCCAAGTCGTAATACATTGTGCCGCGGGATTTAGCCAATAGCATAGCCTGGTGGCGATAAAGAACATGCGTCCGATTACCCTGTTCTAATCAGAACTGCGCGGACATTAAGAATGCTGGAGTACTTATGAATTTTCATTTGCAAATTGCCTTGCGGCATATGTTGTTTCGATCCGTCTGTTTTTCTCTCGTGGTAACAATGAGTACGCCTGCCGTCGCGGCGGGTTTGTATTCGCCCAATGCTCCATTGGATGATTACCGGGATTACTCCCGTGCCTCCACCAAAGAAATACTGTTGCGCAATCAGGCTAATGGCCTGGATGCAAAAACGGTAACGGCCATCAGTGGTAGTAGCAGTGATCTTTGCGACGATGGTATCGGCTGCTTTATTTTGGCCGCGCCTCTCCTGCCAATCACCATGCTGGCCATGCTCACCGGGCAGGGCATGCAGGCATTGAATCAAAAATGGGACGAAGCCAAAAAGCAAAAAATGCGGAAAAACATTGGCAAGGCCATACGTGATGATGACGAAGAAGACTGGATGGAATATACGCATGAGCTGCGTAATCTGGAAGGCGAGAAAAGATACGATGAAGTTTCCAGCTGTGTCAGTCCTATTCTCTGGCATATACCGTTTGGTCTGAAGTCCAACGCTGCCCTGCGTGAAGCCTTGATCGAACTCGACAAGGGCAATTTCGATGCTTACATGACGATTCTCCGGCGCGGTCTGGATATAGATGATTTTGCCGCGGCGGCGGTGTATCAACTCGAACTCGGCAAACGCCCCGAACAGCGTGAGCAATACGAAGCGTTTGTTAAACGCGCGCACGAAAGAGCGCAACGCGTCTGCGAATATCAAAGCCTGGCGGTGTTTGGTAATTTGCAGGCCTATATTTTGTACGAAAAAGGCGATATGCCGGGTATGACGCAAGCGCTGTTTCCACGTGGCGATATTGAAAAACATATTGCTGCCCTGCAAAACACCAGCCCGGAAAGTGCCCAGGGAATATACAAGGGCCAGGGCATGCCACCGCTGGTCACGTTGTCTGAACACTATCATGCCAAATATGCGGTGATGGTGATGGCGCGCTGGAAATATCAGCTGCAATACAACAAGACCCATGATCGTTATGGTTTGCACAGCGAAGCGGATCGCGACAAGGATGCCAACAAACTTTTTAATCTCATCAGCGATGAATGTGCAAAACGTTTCAAATACGCGGCCTGCGGCACCTTGTGGTATCAGGCGCTGGACGAAAACGGATTTGGCGACAGCGGCAAGCCTGCCTGGTTCAGCATTGAAGATATGCTCGACAACTCGTTGCTAACCGATGTTGTACAGCTGGCGCTGGTGGCATCAACATTCAAGGGTGGTGCGCAGTACACGGTGCCAGTTATTGAAGTCTGGGCGTTGAAAAAACAACAGCCCACGGTGTTCACGCTGATGGGGCAGGAATTCGAAAATATCGAAAAATTCGACAAGGCTGCCGAGTGGTATACCAAGGCAGCCAATGCGGGTGAGACATTGGCGATGCGTAATCTCGCCTGGTTATATGACGCCGGCAAGTTAGGCGAAGTAGATCATGCGAAGGCGATTGCATGGATGGAGAAAGCGGCAGTTGTGGGTGACAGTGCTGCCGTTGGTGCGCTGGGTTTTCGTCTTGTCAGTGGCACCGATGTCGCAGTGGATGCCGAGCGCGGTATGAGCATGCTTAGTAGTGCTGCCGAAAAAGATATTAATGCAGCTTACTTGCTTGGGCGAGTGTATGCCGAAGGTATTGCCGTTAGCAAAAGCACATCAAATGCAAAGCCATGGTTGAAAAAGGCGGCGGCCGCAGGGCATGAAGATGCTCGCAAATTACTTGATACAATCTGATAACATGTGGTAGCAAAAGGGGGCGGATCTGTTTTCTGTACGAATTGATATGGTTTGAAATATTCGTTGCATCAAAAAAGATCCGTCCGATCCCGTCCGCTTTTAAACTCAGCCGCATAAACAGCACCCATCCGCACCATGCATGGATATTATTCAATGACCGCTCACGGGAATGATTTTGTCTGCTTTTGCTGTTATCGACGGCAATTTAAGAAATACAGAATGTCTGCTGTGGATGAAACTCAATTAATTTTCATAAATTGCTGAGTGGCCGCATGTGATTGACTGCGGAAGTAAGGCGGATAAATATTATTGACTAATTTGATGCTGACGACAGTGGATCACACAATAATTTTTAATACTTCCAAAAGTCGGATTTGAAATTTTCCTGAGCAGTTTGCTGTGGACTAACCGAACAGATCGCTGTGCGAACCCAGACGCGCCAGGCGCAGCGTGGTTGCATCTGATTTGCGATAAATCAGCAGTAAATCGGGCTTGATGTGACACTCACGATAGCCAGCCCAATCACCACTCAAATCGTGATCACGGTGACGTGCGGCGAGCGGCTCATCTTTCACCAACGACTTCAGGATGGGTATCAGCTCCTGGTCGAGCGTTTTCCGGTGTTGGCCTTTGGCCTCGCGCTTATAATCACGCTTGAATGCTGAAGATCGATCAATCGTCCGCATGCAAATCCGCCATCAATGCATCGACGTTGGCAAATGGCTTACCTTTTCCGGCTTCAAGCTCCGCAATTGCTTTGCGGGTCGTGGCGTTGGGTACCTTGACCTCAAAAGGCATGCGTTGCTCATCAGCAATCCGCAGCATCAGCAGGCGAATAGCATCCGAGATGGATAAACCCATGGCTTCCAGGGCATCAGCCGCCCGTTCTTTAGTCACCGTGTCAATGCGAGCGCGTACATAGGTATCGGCAGTGCTCATGGCAAATCCTCTACAAAATGGTAATGATTAATTGTAGTCACAATGCGACCACGTTGCAACAGACCACCCATGTCTCGCCCAGAATAGTCATTTCTGGCGGTTCTTCCACAGGACGGTATGTTTTCACTGGTTTTGCCCAAGGTGTACGGCTTGCGGTGGAAAATGACCTGTTTTTTGGCCTGACACGAGATAATGTGCTCTTATCTCGTGTTATAAATCGTGATTTCTTGTTCTCTTATCCAACATCATTTAGTATGTATATACAGGGTATGTAATACAGTACGTAATAATCAGAGGGCACTCTCATGGCACGCAGTGGCATCAATAAAGCCTTGGTACAGATGGCACAGGAACGGCTTCTGGCACAGGGCGAGAACCCTTCCATTGATGCCGTGCGGATCGAGCTGGGCAATACTGGCTCGAAAGCTACCATTCACCGCTACCTGAAAGAACTGAATCTGGAAGCCGGCATTTACCTTCGCGAACAGGCCCATTTGAGTGACCCGTTAACCCAATTGGTTGGCAAACTCGCCGCGCAATTACACCAGGAAGCCCAAGCGGTGGTTGAGGAGGCTGAGACCCGCCAGCAGGCTGTGATTGTCGCGCTGAAGTCTCAATTATCAGCCAGCCAGCAAACGTTACAAGACATCACGCAACAGAATACCGCATTCAGCCAGCAGCTCACTGAATCTGAACAGCGTCGCATCAAGGCTGTCGACGACAACCAAGCATTGGCCTTAACAATTGAGCGTTTGACGCAACAACTGGCCGATCAAACCCAGTTACTGCAAGAACGCGACACGCATCTGAAATCGCTGGAAGAAAAACACCAGCATGCACGCGATGCGCTGACCCATTATCGTGAATCGATAAAAGAGCAGCGCGACCAGGAACAGCGCCGGTATGAGCAGCAGGTGCACCAATTGCAAACCGAGTTACGCCAGCTGACCCAAACCATCAGTGTTAAACAAGCGGATATTACCCAGCTTAACATCGACAACGCACGATTCATTGCAGAGACCAGCGAAGTACGCAAGCAACTGATGACGAGCGACAGTAAAATGCAGCGCCTGGAAACCCACGTGAAGGCGTGTGATGCACACGCCACCATCACAGACCAACAATTAACCGAAGCTCGTGAAGTCAACGCAGATTACCTGAATGAAATGACTGCGCTTCGCAGCCAACTGACTGACCATGCACAGTCACACAAAGATCTGGAAATCAGGTTGGCCACAATACAATCGGAGCTGGTTGTGAAGAACGAACTGTTTGACAGAATGGGGTTTGTAAACCGGGCGGGATAATCAAGACCGATTCCAATAAATATTACTGAATCAATTAGTTATCAGAATCTATTGGAAATTAGACCCCTATATGCGTGAAGAGCCTGAATAACAATAGGTTGCGTCTGATTTGGCCCAAATTGTTGAGTTAACGGCCGACCCTCAAACGGCATGGATTTTGACCTGCTCCGAAGGAAGCCCGTTCCTTAACCATAATTGAGGTCAATTATATTCCGGCCATTTTTACTGGCTACCCAAAACCTGAGTAGAAAGGCCGCCACAACAGCACATGTCCCTGAAAACACAAAGGCAGCCAGAGGTGATATCGCCTGATATAAACCACCGAATATAATTGAGGCCGGCAAGAGGAAAATTCCTGCCGTCAGGTTAAACCAGCCAAAAGCTGTGCCGCGATATTCTGCCGGTGCAATGTCGGCCACCAGTGCTTTTTCCACACCTTCTGTTGCGGCCATGAATAACCCGTAGAATGCGAACAGCATAAACAGCTGCATGCCATTGTGTGCAATCAAACCCATGCCGATGTAGAACAATCCATAGGCAAGATAACCCGCCATGAGCAGACGGACACGCCCCGCACGATCAGACCAGGCAGACAAATGCGTGGCAAACAACATGGCCACGATTGAAACCGTCATCCACAACAGCGGGATTTGCGCTTGCGGCACGCCCAGCTCATTTGCACGCAGTAACAGAAACATGTTGGAAGAATTTCCTAGCGTGAATAACGCCACAACAACCAGATAACGTTTGAATACTACCGGCATACCGCCCAGGCGCCAGTCAAATTTCACAGATGGACGCGCTTCCGTGACAGGCAACTCACGAATTCTGAACGCCAAATACAGACACACTGCGGCAGGAATAATCGACCACAAAAAAATATCTTTTAGCGGAACATGAACTGCCAGCAACAGCCATGCGATCATGGGTCCGATTACTGCTCCCGCATTATCCATGGCGCGATGAAAACCAAATGCAAGACCTCGGTGTTCTGGTTCAATACTGGCAGCGAGCAGTGCATCACGTGGTGATGCGCGCAACCCCTTCCCTACCCTGTCTGCAAAACGAATCACCAGTAACCACGGCCAGCTGCTGACAAATGCAATCAGCGGACGTCCCAATCCTGCAAGGCCATAACCGAATACAATCCAAGGTTTGGTACGGTGTGTGCGATCGACTATCACACCTGAAAACAGTTTGAGCAAACTGGCAGTAGCCTCGGCTATGCCTTCAATAATTCCGAGCGCGCGCGGCCCTGCCATCAATACTGATGCGAGATAAATTGGAATCAGTGGATAAAGCATTTCGCTGGCACTGTCATTGACCAGACTGATCAGGCCAATCAGCCAAACGGTACGCGGCAGTGTCATCAGGGTTTTGAGCATCATCACCACCCGTCACGCAAATTGCAAGGCAGGCATTCAATCTGCGTTTTGAATTTAGCAACGCAATTAAAACTTTACTACCCATGGCTTGTGGATACCAAACCGGCCATCCATCCGGTCAGCAAATGCGCGCGCTCCAGCTTCGGATTTGAAATGCGTTATACGAATACGATACCAGTCGCGATTTTGATATGAAAAATTGTGAATATCTGCCGCATAGCCGGCCTCTGTCAGCCGTTGAATTGCCCGTGCAGTAGCTGATGCCGAATCAAAAGACATCAAATTAACAGCCCATAATCCATCAATGCCCAGCGTCCCCTCGTTTGGCAGGGGTTCGGTTTGAGCAATCCATTTGGCAAGATCAGTTTTTGAAGCCTGTTTGACTGACACGGCCGGTTTATTTTTCGTAACCATGTAAAGACCAAATGGATCATTCATGGCTAACGCTGTATCACCTTCACGCTGAACGCTGACTGCACCTTCAATCAGGCACAGAGTATCGTTGTCAATGGCTGCACTGCTCCGGATGTCCGCATTCCGGAAACTGGCTGTAATTTCTCCAATGCGTACATCAATATTGCGTTTGCGATTCTGATCGGCTGTTACGTTAGAAAAACGAATTGCTCCCTTGATGACATGAATGGCCGTTTCAAATGATCCCGACTCGTTCACGGGCGGCAACATGGCAACGAGATTGACACTGGTGTTATCGCCCATCTTCAGCATACCGCCATCATCCATTATTAATGATACGCGCGCGCGGTCACCGGTTGATAATACATCTCCAGGATTCAGCTCCATGCCAGGTTTCAGAGGATGTCTTGTACCTGCTCGATCAACCCATGCAGGCATTTGCATGGATTCAACCCGGGCACCAGCGGCCAGAATGATCGCAGGAAACAATAAACCGGAAGTCATCACGCATGATGCAAATAAAAATTTAAACACCAACTTCATGAAATAAATCCTTGTTTATTTGTTTTTTAACGAGTGACTCCTGATTTACTGAATATCCATTTTCAGGGCATGTTATCTTCAACTTCTTCTTTTTTCACCGGAACCAGATCGGCCCGGGTAACTCCCATCCACATCACCAGCGGGCTGGCTACCAGTACGGATGAATAAATGCCAAACAAAATACCGATAGTTAATGCCAGCGCAAAGTAGTGCAAAGTTTCCCCGCCAAAAATCAGCATCGATAATACGGCCAGCTGGGTGCAGCCGTGGGTGATGATGGTGCGTGACATGGTGCTTGTAATTGCGTTATCGATTACTTCGGGCGTGCTGGCTGTACGCATCTTGCGGAAGTTTTCACGAATCCGGTCAAATACCACAACTGATTCATTCACCGAGTAACCCAGAATAGCGAGTACCGCCGCCAGAACAGTGAGTGAGAAATCCCACTGAAAGAAAGCGAAGAAACCGAGAATAATCACCACATCATGCATATTGGCAATAATCGCAGACAAACCGAATTTCCATTCAAAGCGCATCCACAAGTACATCACAATACCGAAGCTCACCAGCAACAAAGCATAGACGCCGCTTTCAACCAGTTCCTGCCCCACCTGTGGCCCTACAAATTCGGTGCGGCGCAATTGGGCATCCGGTATATCCGCCTGCAGTACACGCATAACATTGTCGGAGATAGTAGCACCTTCAGCTTTTTCACCTTTTGCGGGCAGGCGAATCAATACATCACGTGAAGTACCGAAATTTTGTACCGATACATCACGGTAACCGCTGGCTTCAAGCTGACCACGAATTTTTTGCAAATCCGCAGCTTGCTGATAATTGATTTCCAGAACGGTACCACCCGTGAAATCAACACCAAAGTTCAAACCCCTTGTGGCAAGAAAAAATATTGCCAGCAAAAAAGTTAGCAGTGAAATGACATTAAACACCAGCGCATGGCGCATGAAGGGAATATCTTTGCGAATCTTGAAAAATTCCATGTTAGTTCCTGTAGTTATCTAGTTGGCTGTCTTTGGTTATTTCCAGACAGTGTTGCCAATCGCCAGTGTTTCAAGTTTGCGACGGCTGCCATAAATCAGATTCACCAGTGCTCGCGATACCATCACACCGCTGAACATGGAGGTGATAATGCCCAGACACAACACTACCGCAAAACCACGTACCGGGCCGCTGCCCAGCAGGAACAGGGCGACACCGGCCACCAGCGTAGTAATGTTCGAGTCAATAATGGTGCCGAAGGCGCGTTCATAACCGGCATGAATACTGGCTTGCGGTGAATTGCCGTTGCGCAATTCTTCGCGTATGCGTTCATTAATCAGCACATTGGCATCAATCGCCATACCCACGGTCAACGCAATCGCCGCCATACCTGGCAATGTCAACGTGGCTTGCAATGCGGATAACAGAGCCACCAGCAAAATCACGTTAACACCCAGCGCAATCACCGCCGTCACACCAAACATCATGTAATAGACAATCATGAAGACCGCAATTAATGCAAAGCCGAGCCAGGTGGAATGAAAACCGCGCTGAATATTTTCGGCGCCCAGTGTCGGGCCGACAGTACGTTCTTCAATGATTTCAACCGGCGCACTCAGGGCACCAGCACGCAGCAACAGGGCCAGATCACGCGCTTCAGCCGAACCCAGACCGGTAATCTGGAATTGTTTGCCAAACGCATCGCGAATGGTTGCCACATTAATCACTTCTTCAGTACGGCTGCGCGTTTTCACTTCAGCGCCATCAACAACTTTTGTTTCCACCTTGTTTTCGATGAACACAACGGCCATTGGCTTGTTGATATTTTCGCGCGTAATGTCCGCCATTTTTTTCGCGCCCTTGCCATCGAGCGTTACCGAAACAGCCGGTGTGCCGCTTTGCGGATCAATGGTGGAGGATGCGTTATTGATTTGATCACCGGTAACAATCACATCACGCTTGAGCAATACCGGACGGCCTTCACGCGAGTGATACAAACGTGCATTGAGTGGTACACGGCCGGTCTGTTCGGCTTCACGCCATGCATCATCGTTGCTGCCTTCGGTTAAACGGAATTCCAGTGTGGCAGTAGCACCCAGAATTTCCTTGGCACGCGCCGTATCCTGCACACCCGGCAATTGCACAACAATACGTGAATCGCCCTGCTGCTGTATCACCGGTTCTGTTACGCCCAGTTCGTTAATACGATTGCGCAGGGTGGTCACGTTTTGCTGAATGGCTGAACGTTTTTCGTTGCGAATAACCACTTCAGTCAGACGAACATTGATAACAAACGTGGTTTCATCCGCGATAAATTCAAGATCACGAAATTCGCGCTTCAGAACTTCAAGACCCTGCTGCATGCTTTCCAGATCACGGAATTTGGCCTGAATGCCATTGTTATCGCGGGTAATACCCAGATAACGAACTTTTTTGTCGCGCAGATAAGTGCGCATGTCCGATTCAATAACATCTTCCAGATGCTTGATTGCCGCATCCATATCCACTTCCATCAGGAAGTGCACGCCACCGCGCAAATCCAGACCGAGATACATCGGCGTTGCCCTGATGCTGCGCAACCAGGCCGGTGTAGCCGGTGTCAGGTTCAGTGCCACTGTGTAATTGCGATTGCCGGCAAACAAATCCATGGTCTTGATTTTGTCGATGGCCAGTAATTGCTCATCTGCTGAAGCAAAACGAATCAGTATCCGGCCTTCGGAAGTTTCAACGGAATTATAAGGAATGGCCTGGCTCTTCAGCTGCGATTCCAGATTGGCGACCGTGGCTTCATCAATGGCAGTGATTCGGTTTGAAATCAGTACGGATGGATCTTCTCCGTAGAGATTGGGTGCGGCGTACAACACACCAACAATCACTACAACCACGAGTAACAGATATTTCCACAACGGATATTGGTTGATCATCTTGTTTTCACTTTTTGAAGGTTAAAGTTTAAAGTGCAAAGTGTTAAAGGATTTTTTCCTTTCAGCTTTCGACTTTAAGCTTTGTACTTAACTCAATTCCTTGATGGTGCCTTTAGGCATGAGTGCAGCCACGGCATGTTTTTGCACATGAATGCTGACATCGCGTGAAATTTCCACGGTCACAAAATTTTCACTGACCTGGGTGATCTTGCCGAGTATGCCGCCTTGGGTAACTACCTCGTCGCCTTTCTGCAAGGCTTCAACCATGTTCTTGTGTTCCTTGGCGCGTTTGCTTTGCGGGCGGATCAGGATGAAATAAAACAGCACGAACATCGCAATCAGCGGCAGAAGGCTCATCCAGGAATCAGCTGTTGAAGCCGCTGCCGGCGCGCCTTCCGCCATTGCGTCAGATATAAAAAAATTCATAAAGCCCTCAATTGTGAGTTTTTGCGTGGTTTCGGCAGCCCCTCTCCCTAACCCTCTCCCGCGAGGGGAGAGGAAAAGCAGGAGTCGCTACGCGACAATTCTTTGTTAAAAATGGCGGGCGCATTATGCCACGCCCTGCCGGGCATAGAAATCCTTGGCATAGTCATCAAACCGGTCCTGTTCAATGGCCTCGCGGATCTCCCGCATCAGATGCTGGTAATAATGCAGGTTATGGATGGTATTCAGCCGTGAACTGAGGATTTCCTTGCACTTGTCAAGGTGGCGCAAATAGGCGCGGCTGTAGTTCCGGCAGGTGTAGCACTGGCAGTTTTCGTCCACTCGCCGGGTATCGTTCTGGTAGCGGCTGTTGCGGATCTTGAGTATACCCTGCGATGTATAAAGAAACCCGGTGCGGGCGTTACGGGTGGGAATCACGCAATCGAACATATCAATGCCGCGACGTACCGACTCAATAATATCTTCCGGCGTGCCCACACCCATGAGATAGCGCGGCTTGTCCTGCGGCAGATGCGGCGTGGTGGCTTCAAGCACATGATTGCGCTCGTCCATCGGTTCACCGACCGACAAACCGCCGATGGCATAACCATCAAAACCGATATTCACCAGACCCTCGGCTGAAATTTTGCGCAACCCGGCGTACATACCGCCCTGCACGATACCAAACAGGGCCGAGGGGTTATCCGCATGCGCGGCCTTGCTGCGTGCCGCCCAGCGCAGCGACAGCGACATCGAATCCCGCGCCTGTTCTTCGGTGGCTGGATACGGCGTGCATTCATCAAAAATCATCACAATATCCGAGCCCAGTTCGCGCTGCACTTGCATGGATTTTTCCGGTGTTAACAACACTTTTGCACCATCCACCGGCGAATTAAAACTCACGCCTTCCTCGGTAATTTTGCGCAACCTGGCCAGTGAAAAAACCTGAAAGCCGCCGGAGTCGGTAAGGATAGGTTTTTGCCAGTGCATGAAATCATGCAAATCGCCGTGCAGGCGAATGATCTCGGTGCCAGGGCGCAACATTAAATGAAAGGTATTGCCCAGAATAATTTGCGCACCCAGGGTTTCCAGTTCTTCCGGCGTCATCGCCTTGACTGTGCCGTAAGTGCCCACCGGCATGAAAGCCGGCGTTTCAATATTGCCACGCGGAAACGACAATCGACCACGACGTGGGCCGGCACTGCCTTTTAACAAATCAAATTACATGAAGGACATAAGAATTATTTTTTAGTGTTTATATTTGCAACAACCTTGCATACTGCCGTTGTCAGCTTATGCAAGTCATCATCATGCATCACAAACGGCGGCATTAAATAAACCAGTTTACCAAACGGCCGTACCCAGACCCCTGCTTCGACAAAGGCCGGTTGAATCGTTCGCATATCAACCGGGTGCCTCATTTCAACCACGCCGATGGCACCCAGTATGCGCACATCATTCACGTGCGTTAAGTCCTTGCAGGGCGCCAAACCATTAATCAGTGCCTGTTGAATGCATTGAATCTTGCCTTGCCAGTCTGATTGCAATAACAAATCAATGCTGGCATTCGCCGCAGCACAGGCCAGTGGATTCGCCATGAAGGTGGGGCCATGCATGAACACACCCGGATTACCTTCGCTAATGGTTTGTGCAATTTGTCGCGTCGTCAGCGTTGCGGCCAATGTCATGTAGCCACCGGTTAGCGCCTTGCCAACGCACATAATATCCGGTGCAATATTGGCATGCTCGCAAGCAAACAATTTTCCGCTGCGACCAAAGCCGGTGGCAATTTCATCGAGTATCAATAACACATTAAATTCATCACACAGCTGACGCACACGCTGCAAATATTCAGCTGAATAAAAACGCATGCCGCCGGCGCCCTGCACAATCGGCTCCAGAATAACGGCGGCGATTTCATTCTGGTGCTGGTGCAATGTTTGTTTGAATTCTGCCAGATCGCTTTCTGTGCAGGCTTCACCAAACTTGCACCGCGGCGCATTAACAAAGAATTGTTTTGGCAACATACCGCTGAACAAACCGTGCATGCCCGTCACCGGATCGCACACCGACATGGCGCCGAAGGTATCACCATGATAGCCATGGCGAATAGTCAAAAAATGCTGTTTACTGGCCTGCCCTTTTGCATGCCAGTACTGCACCGCCATTTTCAGTGCCACTTCAACCGACACCGAACCGGAATCAGAGAAAAATACACATTGCAGAAATTCCGGTGTAATAGCGACGAGTTTTTCGGCCAGCGTAACCGCCGGCTCATGCGTCAGCCCGCCAAACATCACATGCGACATTTTTTGCAACTGGGTTTCAATGGCGCGGTTTATCACCGGATGGTTGTAACCGTGAATCACACACCACCAGGACGCCATACCATCAATCAGCTCACGTCCATCCTGCAAACGAATGCGCACGCCTTGCGCCGATTCCACGGCATACACCGGCAAGTCCGATCCCATCGCACTATAAGGATGCCAGACATGATCGCAATCTGTTTTCAGCCAGTCATTCATGACGCGCGCTGCTCGATAAACATGGCATCGCCATAACTGAAAAAACGATAACCGGATGCAACGGCATGCCGATACGCCGCCATGATATTGTCATAACCACCAAAAGCACACACCAGCATTAACAAGGTGGATTGCGGCAAATGAAAATTGGTTATGAGCGCATCCACCACCCTGAATTGATAACCGGGATAAATGAATATTTTTGTTTCACCGGATTGGGCTTTAAGTTCACCCTGCTGTGCTGCC
>JAUPMA010000208.1 GCA_030836935.1 Pseudomonadota bacterium
GTAAATGAACCGTTTTTTCAGGGACACTTTCCGGGTTATCCGGTAATGCCTGGTGTTTTGATACTCGAAGCCATGGCGCAGGCGACAGGGCTGCTGGGGTTCAATACCATGGAGGATGGTTCCAGTGACAAAATGCTTTATTTGTTTGTCGGCATCGATGAAGCGCGTTTCAAGCGCCAGGTAATTCCGGGTGATACCGTAACGCTGCATGTCGAATTTCTGAGAAAATCCCGTGGCATCTGGAAATTTAATTGCACCGCCAAGGTGGGCGATGAACTGGCTGCCGAAGCCGTCATCATGTGCGCCGCACGCGAAAAACCTGAGTAATAACCTGAATAATTATTCATGATTCATCAAACAGCCATTATTGATCCTTCTGCGAAAATTGCACCCGATGTGCAGATTGGTGCCTATTCCATTATCGGCGCGCATGTTGAAATTGGATCGGGTACCTGGATTGGTCCGCATGTTGTAATTAACGGGCCAGCAAAAATCGGCAGCAACAATCGCATTTACCAGTTTGCTTCGCTGGGTGAGGCGCCACAGGATCTGAAATACAAAGGTGATCCTACGCGGCTGGAAATTGGCAATGAAAACACCATTCGCGAATATGTCACCTTCAACCGTGGCACCATGGAAGGTGGCGGTGTAACCCGTATAGGCAGTAATAATTTATTTATGGCTTATGTGCATGTTGCGCATGATTGCCAGGTGGGCAGCCACATTGTATTTGCCAATTCGGCATCACTTGCCGGCCATGTTCATGTAGAGGACTTTGCAATCCTCGGTGGTTTCACACTGGTACACCAGTTTACCCGCGTTGGCGGTTACTGCATGACCAGCATGGGTTCAGCCATCAATCGTGATGTGCCGCCTTATCTGATTGTTTCCGGAAATTATGCGGAACCCGTTGGTGTTAACAAGATTGGACTGAAACGTCGCGGGTTTTCAGACGATGCCATACGTGCCATTACCAATGCATTCAAATTGCTGGTGCGTTCGCACAAACCGCGTGATGAAGTGAATGCTGCCGTGCAGCCTCTGGCGGATAAATTTCCGGAAGTGAAACGCTTTGTGGATTTCATCAATGCCAGTAAGCGCGGGATTGTGCGATAGGATATTTGACACATAGGCGCAGAGAGACGGGGTTTTTATATAATTGTATTTCTCTGTAGTTCTGCGCCTCCGGGTCAAAAAATATTTTTGAGTTACTTCAGGCCGGAATTCAGCATGCCGTAAGCCAGTTGCGCGATATTGTCTGAACCGCCTTCCTTGCCCAGTTTTTCCCTGACTTTTGCCAGTTCATACATCATGTTGTTGCGGTAGGCTTCATCGTGCAGTATGCGGTCTATTTCAGAGGCAATGGTTTCCGGCACGGCTTCGTGCTGGATAAATTCCCTGACAATATTCTTCTCTGCAACAATATTCACCAGCCCGATGTTGTCGATAGTAATCATGCGTTTGAGAATGAAATAGGAAAGAGGCGCAATGCGGTAAACAATGGCGTTGGGAATGCCCATCAGCGCAATTTCCAGTGTTGCCGTTCCGGAAGCTGTCATGATGGCATGACAGATCTGCATCACATTGTAGGAGCGATCCTTGACGACGCGAATATCCAGGTGTGTGTGACCGGAAAGAAACGGCTGGATGTAGTCAATGCTGAGTGTGCTGGCGACAGGCAGAATGAATTGTATGCCGGCATGCTTTTGTTGCAGCAGTTCAGCCGATTCAAGCAGTACGGGCAATACACGACTGATTTCGCCCTTGCGGCTGCCGGGAAACAGTCCGATTACTTTTCTGGTTTCATCAATCCTGTATTCAGCCAGACATTCTGCGCGTGTCTTGTCCGGGCGCGCTTCATCTACCAGCGGATGACCGACAAAGGTTACTGGTACATTGGCCTTGCGATAAAACTTTTCCTCAAACGGAAACAGTACTGCCATCATGTCTATTAATTTGCCAATCTTGTGTACGCGATGCGGACGCCAGGCCCAGACCTGGGGACTGATGTAAAACAAAACCTTTACGCCATGCTGCCTGGCAATTTTTGCGAGACGAAAGTTGAATTCCTGATAATCCACCAGTATCAGCAAGTCGGGCGGATTATTGCGAATTTCATCAGCCAGTCTGTTTAATGCGCGTTTTATCAGGCGATAATTTGCCAGCACTTCAACAATGCCCACCACGGCAATATCAGCGCAATCCACGAGTAATTCGGCACCGGCTTCGCGCAACTTGTTGTTGCCCATGCCAGTTATCCTGATTGATGAATCAATTTTGTGCAGGGCTTTGACAAGATTGGCTGCATGCAAATCACCGGAAGCTTCGCCGGCGCTGATCATGATGGTTTTTGCTGTCATGAGAAGAAAAAGAAAACGCCAATGAATGCAAATGAACGCAAATGATTATTTTCTGGTGCCGTGAAGGCAGGGGTGTGGCTTTGAAACCGGAATATCCAACGCAGAGTTGCAAAGACGCAGAGGTCACAGAGTAAGAAAATGTTTGCCGGTATTGACAAAAAACCTTGCGTATTTTGCATTATTGCGACTTTGCGTTGGAGGTTCAT
>JAUPMA010000209.1 GCA_030836935.1 Pseudomonadota bacterium
ACGCCATAATCAAGACAAGTCTTTGCGATTCTGCGTAATCGCCGCTGGCCGCCTTCCGAAATAATGCTTACATCGTATGTAATGAGTACCAGCATGTTATTTCACCAGATAGGGTGGGTAATATTCTGTATCACCACGAATATGCCGAGCCAATAGCATGGCCTGGCAATGAGGCAGCAAGCCTATTGGCACAGGCTCCTCAAGATAAGGATGCATGATTTCAGTTTGTTTTCGTTCTTGCCAGGCAGTGAGCAGTGTTTTGCGTGCATCATCGGTTAAACGCACGGCGCCGCTGGCTTCAGTAACAAAATCATTCAATTGAATCTGACGGCGATTGATAAGCGTGAGTACAAACCGGTCAGCCCAGGGCGCACGAAATTCTTCCAATACATCGAGCGATAGACTGGCGCGTCCGGGGCGATCCTGATGCAGGAAACCAACATACGGATCAAGTCCAACACCCATGAGTGCCGATGTGCATTCATGTGTAATCAGTGAATAGGCAAATGAAAGCAATGCATTCACCGGATCGGTTGGCGGGCGGCGTACGCGTCCACCAAATGCAAAACCGCTGCCGCGTATGAGTTCGTTGAATACACCAAAATAGGCATTGGCGGCATCGCCTTCTATGCCCATGGCTTCTTCGACGGATTTTGCATGCTGCGCGCGGCGCAGGCTGGTGGCGAGCTTGTCTACAGTCTCTTGCAGCGCCGGATTGTCACCGTGGTTACGAACTTCACGCATCAACACAGAACGGCCGTTTGCAATTTTTGCAGCCACCATGATCCGGGCTACAGATACAGATTTATCTGCATCATCCGCCCAGCGATATTGCGCGCGCCGCAATAAAACATTGCCGGTTTGTTTGCCCTGAACACGTGCCAGGAATTTTCCGTATTCAGTGTAGAACGAAAGGCCAATACCCTGCTCGCCACAATAGCCCATGAGGAAAGGCGATACAGAAACCTGACCAAAGCACAAGATGTTGCCAACCGTGAGTGCAGGAAATTGTCCAAGTTTTTCATCGCCCTGTTTAATGACAATGGTTTCCCTGTCTTTGTGCAGGTAGCTTTCTTGCCGGGTGATGTACAGTGTGTTGAGCAGCTTCTTCATGATTTATTTGTTTTTCTTTTTTATCGCCTTCTTTTTGGCGATCTTCGTCTTCTTCACGAGCTTTCTGGCCGTGCGCGGCAGATAGTTGCTTGCAGAAACAACTTTTTTTCCTGTTTTGTTTTCCAGATCTTCTCGCGCTCGTTTGGCAATGCCACCACCTTTTTTAGCGGCGCTTGTGTTTTCATTCATGCCGGTAGCATTCATGTTTTCTGCTATTTGCCGGGTGGATAATTCTGCCAGTGCGGTAAAAATCAGTTCAGCTTCGCTCATGTGATCGCGCAGGTTGTGGTTTTTTAGCCCTTTCATGGCTTTGTGTTCTTTTACACTAACCTCGGCCCATTCCTGATGAATGATGTTGGTGAGAATGGCAAATTCTTCGCCTTGCTTGATGTCGTGATTGGCCCAGTAATCGGTGAGCTTGTTGCGGGTTTCCTGCCCGGTCATGCGCTGCTGTATCCATTTTTCGCTACGCCCATGTTTTTTCCATGTTTCCCGGGCGCGATCCAATGAACGCGCAGGGTCGGCCATTTCCTGCATACGTTCATAGCCGACCTTGGCCAGCCATAATTTGATTGGCTCAGCTTTGGGGCTGGGCACGGATTGCACCAAACGCAACAGGGTTTCGGCGGTGGCGACATCGGTGAGGTAGTTTTTACCATCAGGCCCGGTTAATTTCAGTCGGTTACAATTTGTAACCGACTGACTACCCTCCTTGGTTAGGCGGTTTTTCAGCACTTTCCAGTAGTTTCTGGCTGTTTGGTAATCCGGTTGCAGGGTAAGAACCTGAACAATGTCCACCACTGAAAACCACCATGTTTCCGAGTCTTCGTCATACACCCGGCGGATTTCGTATTGCTCAAATAGTGCCATATCGGTTTTCATGAGTTATCTCCTTGTGCTGGCTGGGCAGCAAACATGTCGTGAATATAGGCCGCCGTATGGTCACGCCGAAATGCATCGGGCTGGCACAAATCCACCAGTGAACACGCCTTGCAGCGCTTCTTGTCATCTATAGGTGGCGGCGTTTTACCAGAAGCCAGCAAGGCATGCGCACCATCTATGACGGCAACGGTAGTAGACCGCAAGGCATCATCAATCATGATGGGTTCGCGCCTGCGCACTTCCCAATACCAGATGGCGCCTTCAGTTACCTGCGTATTGCGCATTTCTTCAATGCACAATGCCTGGGCACAGAGCTGAATACGATCCCAATCTTCCACCTTGGGTTTTCCGCGTTTATATTCCACCGGAAAATAACGCGGCGAATCACCCGACTCTATTTCCAGCAAATCCATTTTTCCCGTAAGTCCATAGCGTTGTGACAGCAGCAGTACACCACGTTCAAAGCGTGTACCGCGCCGCTGTTCTGCCACACCGGAATCCACCCGCTCATGCAACACCCGGCCTTCGGCGGTGAAGTGGTTTTCTGCCCACACCTGTTCGATATGAATCAATGCGAACTGGCGCGGGCAATAGGCGTAGTGTTGCAGGGCGGAAATGGCGAGTTGGTTTTCATCCATGACCGATCAATATCCTCATTTGCCGGATAGCCAGCTCATTCAGTTTCACCAATCGTTCGGATTGCGGCATGCCTTGCGCAATGAAATGCGCATTCATGGATTCGAGATTCGCCAGGCACACCA
>JAUPMA010000210.1 GCA_030836935.1 Pseudomonadota bacterium
GCCGTGATGCGCAAGGTGCTGATTGCGTTGATCCCGGGCACCGTGGCCTGCGCCTGGTTTTTCGGTTGGGGCGTGTTGATCAATATCGGCATTGCCTGTGTCGTCGCACTGGCTTGCGAAGCCGCCATGCTGGCGCTGCGCGGCAAGCCGATGAAACCTTATTTGTTCGACAACAGCGCACTGGTGACTGCTTGCCTGCTGGCACTGGCCCTGCCGCAACTCGCGCCCTGGTGGCTCACCAGTCTGGCCGTGTTTTTCGCCATTGTGTTTGCCAAACATTTGTATGGCGGACTGGGCTTCAATCCGTTCAATCCGGCGATGGTGGGTTATGTGGTAGTGATGGTGGCTTTTCCGCGTGAAATGACCCAGTGGCTACCGCCGCTGTTGCTGCAAACCCACACTGACCTTGGGCTGCTCGACACGCTGCAAATCATTTTTACCGGCACCCTGCCTGCCGGCATGGTCTGGGACAGCATTACCATGGCGACGCCGCTGGATATCACCAAAACCCAGCTCGGCCTGCAATTTTCCATCAGCGACATCCATCATCACCGCACCTATGGCCCGTTGTTCAGTGTGCTCGGCGGCACCGGCTGGGAATGGATCAATGGCCTGTTTCTGGCCGGCGGCATCTGGCTGATCTGGCAGCGCATCATTGACTGGCGCATTCCGGCCGGCTTGCTCGGCATGGTGGCACTACTGTCCAACAGCTTTGCCCTGTATGACTATGCCAGCTTCACGCCGCCCACGTTCGAGCTGTTTTCCGGCGGCATCATGCTCGGCGCGTTTTTCATTGCCACCGATCCGGTGACCGCCAGCACCACGCCCAAGGGCCGCTGGATATTCGGTGCCGGCATCGGCTTTTTCATTTACCTCATCCGCACCTGGGGCGGCTATCCCGATGGCATCGCCTTCGCCGTACTGCTGATGAACATGAGCGCGCCGCTGCTCGATTACTACACCATGCCGCGCGCCTATGGCCATAAATGGACGGAGCTGCCGGGGCAGGACAAAAAAGAACCATGAAAAACCAGATAAAAACCCAGGGACGGCAAATCATCGCCACGGCCATGGTACTGGCCCTGTTTGGCCTTGCCGGCGGCCTGCTGGTGGGCGTGATTTACGAAGCCACGGCCGAACAGGTCGCCGAAAACCAGCGCCGCGCCATGCTCGCCAACCTCAACCAGTTATTGCAGACCGACCGCTACGACAATGATTTGCTCGCCAGCCAGATCACATTGCCTGCCGATGAACGTCTCGGCCAGAAACAGGCGTCACCGGCTTACATTGCGCGGCTGCATGATGAAGTGACAGCGGTGATTTTTTCGGTGATTGCACCCGATGGCTACAGCGGCGCCATCAAGCTGCTGGTGTGCATCAATGCCGATGGCACACTCAATGGCGTGCGTGTGGTGCAACACAGGGAAACACCTGGTCTCGGTGACTTGATTGAAACTGCACGCAGTAAATGGATATTCAGCTTTGACGGCAAATCACTGGACAATCCGGATGCAAAAGGCTGGAAAGTAAAACGCGACGGCGGCGTGTTTGATCAGTTCACCGGCGCCACCATTACCCCGCGCGCTGTGGTCAAGGCTGTACACCAGTGTTTGTTATACTTCGATCGGAATAAAAAGCAGTGGCAAGTTGCAAGTAGCAAGTAGCAAGGGAAACTTTTCCTTGCTACTTGCTACTTTAAACTTGCTACTTATTTCGGAACAAAAACGTGAACGAAACATATAGTGCCATTAGCAAGAACGGTTTATGGAACAACAATGTTGCTTTAGTGCAATTGCTCGGTTTGTGTCCGCTGCTGGCGGTCACCACCAGCACCATCAACGGACTGGGCATGGGTATCGCCACCATGCTGACACTGACCCTCACCGGCTTTGCCATATCGCTGATCCGCAACTGGGTGCGCCCGGAAGTGCGCGTGCCGGTTTTTGTTGTCATCATTGCCGCCATTGTTACGGCCATCGAATTATCCATGAATGCCTGGCTGCATGAACTCTACAAGGTACTGGGTATTTTCATTGCGCTGATTGTCACCAATTGCAGCGTGCTGGCGCGCGCCGAAGCGTTTGCATCCCGCAACAAACCGCTGCCATCCCTGATTGATGGTTTCATGGTGGGTGCCGGTTTTGGTGCGGTACTGGTTGTGCTTGGTGCGCTGCGCGAAATCATCGGTCATGGCACTTTATTGGCCGGCGCTGATTTGAGGTTTGGTGAAGTGGCGAAAAACTGGACGATTATTTTGATTGCAGATTACCGCGGATTTCTGCTGGCGCTATTACCGCCGGGTGCATTCATTGGACTGGCTTTAATTATTGCGCTGAAAAATGTTATTGAAAACCGCGCTAAAAAACGCCAGCCACAGCCTGCAATGGTTGTCAGCGAAATGACCCCGGCCCATGAACAATGACAAGCGCCGAGAAATTTTTTCGCGGCTTAAAAATGAAAACCCGCATCCCGTTACCGAACTGCATTACACCACACCGTTTGAATTACTGATTGCCGTGGTTTTGTCTGCGCAATCCACTGACAAGGGCGTGAACAAGGCTACGGCAAAATTATTTCCGCTAGCGAATACACCGCAGGCGATTCTGAATCTGGACGAAGCCGGGTTAAAAAAATATATTCAAACCATCGGCCTGTATCACAGCAAAGCCAGACACATTATTCAAACCTGTGCCTTGCTGCTGGAAAATCATCAGGGCGAAGTACCGGATGACCAGCAGGCGCTCGAAGCCCTGCCCGGTGTTGGCCGCAAAACAGCAAACGTGATTCGCAACACCGCGTTTGGTCACCCAAC
>JAUPMA010000211.1 GCA_030836935.1 Pseudomonadota bacterium
AGTGATTTCTATTCCCTTGTAGATTGCTGCAATGAACGACATGTCGTCATGACTTTGAGTGAACAGTTGAAAATTCTTGATAAGTTATTGCCAGAAGAAACCGCGCAAGCCAGAATGTTACTGAATGAACCAGTCGCAGTTGACTGGTTTGAGGGTGTGCGACAGGCCATCTATCTAAATAAAACATGCGAGGATTTTTCTTATACGCGGCAACCTCGTTGTTATATCAAGCTGTTAAGAAAAATTCTGTTTGAATCGCCAGAATACGCCAGTGCAACCGAATGGCTTGGCAGGCTTAATAATATCCAGTCAGAAGGCGTAGCAGAATCCGAAATATGGTGGTCAGGATTACTTGACGTGCTCAATTCATATCCGCCAGAGGAACGGCTGTCAAAATATTTTCTACTGCGTCATACCCACCATTATGATTTAACGCCTGTCATGTTTGTGGTGAATCGAAGTCGGAGTATGAAGGATGATGGCTTTAAGGCGGTTGAAAAGCGCGAATATGCGACAAAACAACAACAGGGCGCGGAAAGAATTCTGCACTACACCAGTCAGGGAGAGCAACCTTGCTCCATATACCACCATATCAATCACGATATGCCAGAAAAAAGCGAGTGGTGGACACTGGAAGATAAAAATGGCCAGATACTTCTGGCAGAAACCGGGTATCCCTACCGCTTTATCAGCGCGGAACAGGCTATGCAATATGCACAGCAGCATGGGTATATCACCACCAAGCAACTGCCAGACTATTCAAAGCGCAGCTTCATGAAATACTCATTGCCAGGCGGCGACGATTACACCGAGTGGCTGATTGCTTTGCCCGCGCTGATGAATGCGTTCCACTCAAACCACTACAATTTCCGTAATGTGTTGCTGCATGCACGCACCACCGTGCGCGAAGTAAAAGGCATTGGTCGTTTTTTGCTGATAGATGAGTTGCAAAGCGACTGGAATCAGCAGGGACGTATCCATGGTTTTTTCCATAACTATGACGACATCGAAAAATATACTCGCCCGGTGCCGGGAAATCCCTACGAAAAAAACTGGGCTGAACTGGGTTTGAGGATGATGTTGATGTATGCCGCCGAACATCAACTGGATGGCATTGCCTGGAGCAGCGGCGACATTCAAATCAACCGCTACCGGATGGATGAAGAAAGCGCACGACGCGGCATGCGTATTTTTTACGATGAGATCATCAGCAACACCGTGCGCAAAATCGGCAAGGTTTGGAATATTCCCTTGCGCCGCATGGCAGTGGATACCTGCACCCGGAACTTGTATATCGAACAAACATCGGAAGATGAATATATCGTCAGATTGGCGCAAGACGACGCCCTGTTTTTTCACGCCTATCAGGATGAGCCATTGGCACGGCGAATCAAAGACGCATTTGAACAACCCATTCACGAAATCGTACAGGGATTGGTATTCAGCGAAACCATGAAACAGGAATTAAAGACCTGCGGCTTGCCCTTTGCAGGCGCAATAGAAAATCATTCAAGCAAGAATAAGGCGTAACGCATGGATGAAATATCCTGTCGCGCCATTCTATAAAATGGTAGAAACGAGTGACAATTGCAGCAAACCTACGAAAGCATAAATCCGTGCGCGGCAAGTTTCAGCCGATCTCAATCAAGTGATCAAGGCTGGAGCAATCCCGTTGCCCGGTTGTGAAGAGACAAAATCGTTACGATGCAACGGCTTGTTCAAGCGTAGCAACAGGCAAATACAGGCACAGCGGGTTATCCGCGCAAGCAATAAATCCCAGCTTCATGTAAAACGCCCTGGCTTTGTCGTGCTTGGCATCCACCATCACCGCATACAATCCCACGCGCTGAGAACACTCCACCGCCAGGCGCAACGCAAACGCCAGCAAATCCTGGCCAATGCCTTCACCCTGATGCTGCGCATCCACCGCCAGCCGTCCGATGCGCAGCATGGGCGCAGGGTAGCGCGGTAATTTCAATTGGGAAGGTAACGACGTGGTGGCAATTTGACCGGCGCTCACCGTAATAAACCCGGTGACCGTCACGCCGTCCTCGGCCAACGCCACATAGGTCTTGCCAAAACCGCGCCGCTGTTGCTGCCCTGCCTGGCGCAGCAAAAATTCATTCAGCGCAGCTTCGCCACAATCAAAATCATCGCGACGATGCTGTGCACCCAGTAGCTGGATGGCAACCATGGTTTAACGACGCGCCATCAATTTGCGCAAGGTGGCTTTGGGTTTTGGGGGTTTTTCGATGGATGTAACGAAGGCTTCAAAGTCGCGCTGTGTCAGCAACAGCGTATCCGTTTCCGACACAATACGGCGCGCTGCCTCAAAGGCGTTTTGCAACATAAAGCTGGAAACCGTCGTGCCTAATAACGCCGCAGCACGCTCAATGAGCTCCTTCGCTTCGGCGCTGGTGCGCAGGTTGATTCGGGCTGATTCATTGCCAAGGGTGGTAGACATGGGTAATGCTCCTGTGCTGATGCTGGTATTGTACGTCAAATTTACGTACAGAGGCATCTTTTCCTTGGGTGATTTAATGATGCGCGCCTCTAATAATTCGTCACACCGGCGTAGGCCGGTGTCCATCTTATTGAAAACGCCGGGTTCCGGCTTGTGCCCTCACCTTGCTCAATGGCGATTTCAACGATTCGTTTGGCAGCTTCTAGCAGGCGTTTATTTTATGCTCAATTTGTTGGCTAACATCGCGTCTTGCTCATCCCGCACTGCAATGGCTATTGCACCATTGGTAGTGGGGCGTATCTCGATTTGTTCTTTGAGTTCTTCGGGTATTACTTGTGTCGGCGTTATGGGTAATGAAATCACCGCTTCCGCCGGGCGTGGCTGGTGGTGACTGCTGCCACCCAATCTCACTAGTTAAAGTGGAGGTATCCCCAGTACTTCTTCGTTGAACACG
>JAUPMA010000212.1 GCA_030836935.1 Pseudomonadota bacterium
ATTTTATGGCACTCGACTATTCAGAAAAACGCAACTTCTTCCGCATGAATCTGGACTGCAACATGGAATATTCCGTCAACAGTTCCGGCAACAAGCAATGTGGTTACATTAAAAATCTCAGCGGCAACGGTATTTCATTTCTGGCTCAACAGGTTGTTGCACCCGGAACCCGGGTTCAGGTTTCCATCAAACCGGGAAACACGATTACACCGCCACTGGATGTCACCGTTGAAGTGATACGCTGCACCGGAACCGGCGATAACCAGTACGAGATAGCGGGCAATATCACGCAGCGCTGAAAACCCCGGCAGACGCCGGCGCATTGAAAATCCTTTCCGCAACCGGCTCCAGACACCGGTCAGATCAGTTTCCCCTCAAAAAAATCTCAGACGTATTCATTTACCTGCTGCGCCATTTCTGTTTGGGCAGTTGCCGCAAATTCCTGCGCATTGGCCCGGGTTCCGCGCTCATCTGACTGGCCGGTTTGCATTGCCTGGCGACGTTCCATGGCTATGGCCAGCCGCGCCTGCGCGGCCATCTGCGAGGCCTGGGCAGCAACCTGCCGATCCTGTGCAGAGGGTTCTGCGGGTGCCAGGGCTGCGCGCCGAACCGTTTCCGCCTTGTCCAGCGAAGCCTGCGGCTCCTCTTCTTCCGAAACATCCAGCTGCACTTCGCCGCCTATGGCGTAATTGCGGCCATCCGGACCTTGCTGATAGGTGTAATTCGGCCCGCTGATTACATATTGCCGGCCTGCCGCAATATGTGCCGATTCATGCGCACGAACCTCACGGTCTCGTGCTGCCAGTGCCTGCACAATACGCTGTTCTTCACGCTGGGTAGTATGGGCCTGCTCATCGGCCTTCTTGTCACGGTCGGAATCCGGCGATGTATCTGTAACGGATTGACCCGGGCCGGTATCAATGCGGCGAGCCGGTGTGGTCGGTAATTGAGAGGAGAGTTCGCTACGAAAACCGGTTTCCATATGATGCACCCATCATACAGGCCAGTCGGGTAAAGACCGTATCAGGCCCGTGTATCGATCAGGCTGCCAACCACTTCGTCGAGTGTGGAAACAACCTTGGCTGAAGCCTGTACCTGTACCTTGTTCTGCTGCATGTTCACCATGGCACCGGCAAGATCGGTTTCCTGCCCGGCATGGTTAAGCTGATCTGCGCTGGCAATTTCAGCTGCATTTTTACGCATGCCATCAAGCCCGCGCTGTATACCCTGCACTGCACTGCCCTGAATTGATAAAACGCCCATGACCTGCTCCCGAAGAAAAACCTGTATGGTTATATATTAATCAGCTCTGGCCCAGATTCAAGTGAATCAGCCCCGGAAGCCGCATCAGCTGTCTGTTCATCGCTACCGGTCATCATGGAATGGCCCAAAACCGGATCAACGGTATCACTTGCCATCTCCGGAGCCGGCAACTCCTCAGCCAGATGACTTTCCAGCGCAAGCTCCGGATAAAGCTTGTCCATATCCTTGATTTCTGACAGGGCCGGCAACTCATCCAGTGTTTTCAGATTGAAATAATCGAGAAAGGCCCGGGTCGTGCCGTACATGGCCGGCCTGCCCGGTACATCCTTGTGACCCAGCACCCGAACCCAGTCACGCTCAAGCAGGGTTTTGGTGGTTTGAGTACTCACACTCACGCCACGAATTTCCTCGATTTCGCCACGGGTGATCGGCTGGCGATAGGCAATCAGCACCAGTGTTTCGAGCAGGGCGCGGGAATAGCGTTGCGGTTTTTCTTCCCACAATCTGGCCACCCAAGGCGCGTTTTCCTCGACCACCTGCATGCGATAACCGCTGGCCACTTCGTGCAGGCGAATACCGCGATTCCGGTAATCTTCTGACAGCGACTGCAAGGCCTGCATGATCTGATCATGACCCGGCCTGTCCATATCCGTTTCGAACAGGGTTTCAATCGTTTTTACATCCAGCGGCTTGTCGGCTGCCAGCAAAACGGATTCGATGATGTTTTTGACTTTCTGTTGTTCCATGGTTATTCCACTTGAATTATTCCGCTTCTTCGGCGTAATCAGCATCGTCCGCCTGCGCCAGCGAAGATCCGCTGGCAGACTTGACGTAAATCGGCGCAAACGGCTCAGCCTGCACCAGATCAATCAGGTGCTCCTTGAGCAGTTCCAGCACAGCCATGAAGGTTACCACTACACCGCGCCGTCCTTCTTCCACATCAAACAGGTCCGCAAATTCGGTAAAAGCATCGGCTTTCAGCATGGCCAGCACATTGCTCATGCGCTCACGCACCGACAAGGCCTCGCGCCTGATCTGGTGATGCGTGTACATATCCGCACGATTGAGAATATCCCTGAAGGCAATCAGCAATTCACGCAAGTTTACTTCCGGTTCCGGACGAGTGTGATCCAGCGGTGGCAAATCGGCCCGCACCACCCAGGTATCGCGATATTCGCGCGGTATGCCATCCAGATCTTCTGCCGCTTTCTTGAAGCGCTCGTATTCCTGCAGGCGTCTCACCAGCTCGGCACGCGGATCTTCTTCCTCGGCGACACTTTCGGGCCGCGGCAACAGCATGCGTGATTTGATTTCGGCCAGCATGGCAGCCATCAGCAAATATTCCGCCGCCAGTTCAAAACGCATGTTCTGCATCATGTCGATGTACGTCATGTACTGCTCGGTGATGCGCGCAATGGGAATATTGAGGATATCCAGATTCTGCCGCTTGATTAAATACAGCAGCAAATCCAGCGGGCCTTCGAATGCTTCCAGAATAACCGCCAGTGCATCCGGCGGAATATACAAATCTTCCGGCAGCGTGGTAAACGGTTCGCCCTGAACAATGGCGAAGGGCATTTCACCCTGACTGGGGCGCATGGATGGCTTTTCGGCGGCGACAACTTCCGTTGCCGTGACGTCTGCTGGCTGATTCATCGTTGCACCAGCCCCATGGCCTTGCGTACTTCTTCGAGGGTGTCACGCGCCACATCACGCGCGGCTTCGCAACCCTCGTCGATAATCGCCTTTACTGAACCGGGATCATTGATGTATTCCCGTGCGCGTTCGCGTATGGGTTTTAATTCGGCAATCACCGCATCAATCACCGGTTGCTTGCATTCGATGCAACCGATACCGGCGCTGCGGCATCCGCCTTGCACCCAGTCTTTGGTTTTGTCATCGGAATACACCTGATGCAGTTTCCACACCGGGCATTTTTCCGGATCACCCGGATCGGTGCGGCGGCCACGCGCCGGATCGGTGGGCATGGTGCGCAATTTTTTGCTGACGTCGTCCGGATCTTCACGCAATGAAATGGTGTTGCGATACGACTTGGACATTTTTTGTCCGTCGAGGCCCGGCATTTTGGAAGCGGGTGTTAACAGCGCCATGGGTTCCGGCAAAATAATTTTTCCCGAACCTTCAAGATAACCGAACAAACGTTCTTTATCGCCCAGCGAAATATTCTGCTGCGATTCGAGCAACGCCTGCGCCACATCCAGTGCCTGCTGATCGCCCTGCTCGGTGTATTTTTTGCGCAAATCGCGATAGAGCTTGGCGTTTTTCTTGCCCATTTTGGCGACAGCGGCTTCGGCTTTTTCTTCAAAGCCCGGTTCGCGGCCATACAAATGATTAAAGCGGCGCGCCACTTCGCGCGTTAACTCGACATGCGCCACCTGATCTTCGCCCACCGGCACCATGCCGGCCTTGTACACCAGAATATCGGCCGATTGCAGCAGCGGATAACCGAGAAAACCGTAAGTAGCGAGATCTTTTTCCTTGAGCGCTTCCTGCTGGTCTTTATAAGTGGGCACACGTTCCAGCCAGCCCAGCGGTGTAATCATGGATAACAACAAATGCAGCTCGGCATGTTCCGGCACCCGCGACTGGATAAACAGCTTGGCCGCGCCCGGGCTGACACCGGCCGCCAGCCAGTCAATCACCATGTCGGT
>JAUPMA010000213.1 GCA_030836935.1 Pseudomonadota bacterium
ATCAACAAGGCGAAAACTCAGCGAATAGCGGCTGCCCCTGATGTTGGGAAAAAAATAATCAAACTGATTGCGCTGTTCGTCAATGCCGGCTGTAGTGCCGCGATCTTCCACCAGATAACGCAGCCGGTGATTAAAGCCAAACAGGTTGTCCCAGCGCAGCTGTATGCCGACATGGGTTTCGTTATCTTTGACACGGAGACGCGGTACAACCAGAAGATAATGTTTTTCCTTGACCTGAATAACCAGGTCTACTTGCGAATCAGCCGTGTTTTCGGCTTCGGATATATCACTGGATACATAGTAATCAACTTTCTTGAACAACCCTGTATCCATCAATGTCTGCAGGGATTCCGCAAGACGCGCATCATCCAGTACATCGCCTTCGGAAAGAAATATTGTGCGCCGCAGAAAGATTTCCTGCGTCACTTCATTCCCTTCAAACTGAATGCTGCGAATCAGACTGGCTGCATAACCGTCCGCGCCATGAAAAACAGAAAGCAGAAAGATCAGAACCGGAAGGATTTTTTTTGTTTGTGGCATAAATACAGAAATCACAACCATTGAACAGCCAGTACAGCGCCATAGTTTATCCCACATATCTCCCGATGGTTTGCGAAAATTTGCCTGTCCGCAGACGGCTATCGCGGCGTAATAAAACGCAACAAACTGGCTCCGGGTCGCGCGCCCCACTGGTGCAAAACCAGACCTGAAAGAACCAGCGCAGTACCCAGCCAAACAGTCATGCCGGATTGCTCGTCATTCAGCCAGTTGCCCAGCCACACAGCCAGCACCGGAGTCATCAGGGTAATCAGTGCCGTGCTGGATGTGGGCAATTGTTCCAGCAAAAAATAGTACGCTACAAAACCGACAACTGAACCCATGATACCCAGATACACAATAGCCCAGAATGCGCGCACCGGTATTTGCGCCGGCAAGCCATGTGCAAACAGCAAATAAGCCAGCCACAACAGTGGTAATGCCACCAGCAAGCCACCCGCCGTAACCCGCAGGGCAGACAGGCGCGCATCCACTTTTTTAATCCAGACTGCACTCAGTGAATGAATAAATACCGAGAACAGCACCGCGCCCATACCCCAGGCAGCCTGCTTTCCGATTTTTATTTGCTGTAAAAAAATTACCGCCAGTCCGGCAACGCCGATCAGGGTTCCCAGAATCTTGCTCAGGCCAAAACGCTGCTCATGAAGATATTTTGCGGCCAGCCAGGCCGTCACGATTGGCGTCAAACCGAAAGTTACCGAAATCAGCCCGGAGGGAATGAATTGCGCTCCCCAGTACACCGGCAGCATGGAGCCAAATATCGCGAAGCCGGCAGCAAAATAAACCTGCAATGATTTGTGATCGCGCGGCAATGTGCCGCATTGCCAGATTGCCAGCAACAAGGCCAGAATTGAGCCAATGGTCATGCGCGCAGTAATACCAAACAGATAATGGACACCCTGGCCGCTCCATTTGATAGTCAGCGGCGTAGTTGACCAGATCAGCACCACCAGCACATACGCCAGCCCGATTGTTAACAATTTTTTATTATTCATATTACTCCTGATGAACCTGTGCCTGAGCAACACAAAAACACTTATACTCGCCAGGCCAGCACCAAATGGAAAATGAAATGCCTCAAGACAATATCTGCATCTTTGGCGGTACAGGATTTGTTGGCAGCCATCTGGTCGCACGGCTCAGCCAGCGACAGGCAAGTGTAACCCTGCTGGTACGCCATGCCGAACACGCCAGACATCTGGCGGTATTGCCAGACATCCGGATTACTGAGTGCGACATTTACAATCCGCAACATCTCGAAAAACATCTGGACGGCATGGATATTGTCATCAACCTGACCGGCATACTCAACGAGCGCGGCCACAATGGCAGCGGTTTTCGTCGCGTGCATGTCGAATTACCGCAAAAAATTCGTGCCGCCTGCCAGTACAACAGGGTGCCGCGCCTGCTGCACATGAGCGCGCTCAATGCCGATGCCAACACCGGCCCAAGCCATTACCTGCGCAGCAAGGGTGATGGCGAAAATCACTTGCATACATTTGCCGGCGCCTGTGCCGTTACCAGTTTTCGTCCTTCCGTTATTTTTGGTCCCGGCGACAGCTTCTTCAACCGCTTTGCAAGATTACTGAAAATCAGCCCATGGTTCTTTCCGCTGGCCTGCGGCAACGCGCGATTTGCTCCGGTATTTGTCGGCGATGTCGTCGATGCATTCATCCGGGCACTGCACGACAAGTCCGCCTGCGGCAAGCGCTACGATATCTGCGGCCCGGAAGATTTCAGCCTGCACCAGCTTGTGGCTTACACGGCACAAGTCACCGGTCTGCATACGCGCATTATCGACCTGCCGGATTTTGTTGCGCGCATTCAGGCGCATTGCCTGGAATACATGCCGGGCAAACCATTTTCCGTCGATAATTACAATTCACTCAGAACAGACAGCGTTTGCACCCGCACCCGACGCATGCCGACAGCCATTTCGGCCATCGTGCCCTGGTATCTGGGGAAACCGGTTCGGCAAATGGATATTTACCGGCGGCAGATCAGGACATGAACAGCCTGAATATTTCGCCAGAAATAAAAGATCTGACGCCAAAAAATACAAACACAGATGAAATCTTTTTTTGTATTGAAAATGACAGGCTGTGCAGGTAACGGTTTGTTACCAGCAAAACACATCGGATCCGTGGCCGGTTTTGATCTGCCCGAGGAAAAACATTTTCGTATCAGACAATTTTTCCACCTGTTGCTAATATAATGTCCTATTCATAATGCAATACCGTTCAAGGAATCAGGGATATGCACAAGAACACTGAATTCGTCCAGTCACTTATCCGTCTTACCATTGGCCTGCTTACCTATGCCTATATTTCTTCCGGCATTGGCAGTGGCTACTTCAGCGTCAGCCAGCAATCGCTCAATATCTTTTCCGCATCTTTTTTTGGCATCAGCTTCATCATTCTGCTCAGCCTCTACTGGCAACCCGCAAACCGTCCGCGCCGCTATCTTGCACTGGCATTTGATATTGCCAGCACCACTTTGTCAGCCTGGTTTACCGGCGGCATCAACAGTGTTTATGTGCTGGTTTATTTATGGATTTACATCGGCTATGGCTCGCGCTATGGCAAGAACTTTCTTCTGGCAGCAATCGCCCTTACTTTTATCGGTTACAACATACTTCTGATCAGCGAGGATGCCTGGGCAATTTTGACACTGGATGCCATTGCCTTCCTGCTATTGATCATTGCCTTGCCGTTTTATCTTTATTCAATGCAGAAACGCCTGCAAATTGCCGTAGAAGAAGCGGAGCAGGCCAATCGCGCCAAATCAGAATTTCTTTCCACCATGACGCACCAGATTCGCACGCCTATTGGCGGCATTGTCGGCATGATAGACCTGCTCAATAAAACCGGTTTGACTGACCAGCAAAAGCAATATTTGCAGGCACTGAATCAGTCAAGCAATGAATTGCAGGAAATCATCGAGGATGTTGTCGACTTTTCACAGATTGAACAGGGCAATATTCATTTCGAAGCGCGGAACTTCGAACCGCGAACCCTGCTTAATGGTCTGATACACGGCATGGCAAATATGGCGCACGAGAAGGGGCTTGATCTGCATTGTTACATCTCCGGAAAATTTCCCTGGCAAGTGCAGGGCGATGCGCAACGGTTGCGCCAGGCACTGTCCAATGTGCTTCGCTACGCCATTAAACACAGTTTCGAAAAAGCAGTGTACCTGCACGCCCACGCCGGAAATACCGGCACTGATGGCCGCATGCCGATTTGCATTGAAGTCAGTTACTCATTGCCTGATCAGTCGAAACGCATTTATACGCGCGACATCAACACCACAGAAGATGCTCTTGGTTTGCGCATTGCTTCACAGCTGACGCGCCTTATGGATGGCAGTTTTGACATTCAGTATCCCGACACCAGCGGCCCGGTCATTTCACTCAACTTCTACTGGCAACCGGACAAACCGGCGGATGCCCACAAAATTCCGCAATTTGAGAACCGCAATGTGCTGATTTACGAGACAGATGATATTCATCGCAGCATACTCGAAAATTATTGTAACCAGATGCAGATCAAAACATACATTACGCAAGGCACAGACAATCTGATTGCACACATCTTATGGTGCAAAAACAAGAATATGCAGCTTGATGCCATCATTGTCTGTGACCGGCTAAGCCACAATCTGACGCACGAGTTAATCCACCGGATTCGCACCGAGACTCAATGCCAGGCTCCAATTCTGTATGTAACCTACCTGGCCAGCATCAATCATGTTGAACCAGCCTTTTTGCGTAAAGTTCAGGCTACGGTAACCAAGCCTGTTTCCCTGGAACAATTATCCGCTGTATTGCAAAAACTGTTTCTGAATGAAAATATTCCGCAAACTCTTTTCGAAAATCCGGTGCGCAGGATTCTGCTCGCCGAAGACAGCGAAATCAACGCCAGTATTATTTATTCCCACCTTACTGATCTTGGCCACAGCGTTGATATTGCAACCGATGGCAACACGGCACTTTATGCCATGCATCAGCAGCGTTACGACATTGTATTTATGGACATTCAAATGCCAAACATGGACGGCATAGAAACCACCCAGCGCTGGCGCAGACTTGAAACAAGGCAGCCGCCACTACCCATCATTGCCATTACAGCCAGAGCGACAACCGAGGACAAGAAGAAATGCATGCAGGCCGGCATGAACAGTTTTCTTACCAAGCCCGTCAATGCCCAGCAATTAAATGAAGCACTGCGGGCATTTACATAAAGTGCAAAGGTTAAAGTTTAAAGTGCAAAGTAAATGCCTTTACTTTAACCTTTAACCTTTAACCTTTAACCTTTAACCTTTAACCTTTAACCTTTAACCTTTAACCTTTAAC
>JAUPMA010000214.1 GCA_030836935.1 Pseudomonadota bacterium
CGAATCATTGGTGCCAGCGGGAACGCGCCGCCGGTTTTGCCGGCGAAAAATTCTTTTTTGTACACACCGATGCCGCTGAAGGTGAATTTCAGTTCGCCGGTTTCCATCAATTTGCCAGCGTGCAAATAAAAATCACCAGCGGGATGTTGCGGCGGATTGTTCACCAGTACCAGATGAGCAAGGCCGTGAGGTGTGTAATTGTGCAGTGTGTGAAATGGGTAATCGGTCCAGATATCGCCATTCACTACCAGAAACGGAGCATCGCCAAGTAATGGCAATGCCCTGAAAATACCGCCGCCGGTTTCCAGTGCAGAATCGCCTTCATCGGAATAGGCAATTTTTACACCGTAGGAAGATCCATCGCCCAGGGTTTCGCGAATCTGTTTTCCCAGCCACGCAATGTTGATCACAATATCGTTGAAGCCGGCGCGTGCAAGATTAATCAAGTGATGTTCAATCAGACGGTGCTTGCCGATATGCAACAGTGGTTTGGGCGTGTGATCGGTAAGCGGGCGCATGCGTTCACCGCGGCCGGCTGCGAGAATCATGGCTCTCATGGATTTACGTTCATGTTTTTGGTGTTGTGCCTGCTGAAAATGCAATACAAAAAGATTTGACACAGAGGAACAGCGACACAGAGTGATTCAGGAAGTGGATTGACTTGTCGTCCCTGATTCTCTGTGTCTCTGTGTCAAATGCTTTTTTCATGCGGATTATTGCCGGATCAAATTCAACGTCGCAGCATCGGGTTTCACATCAAGTTCACGCAACAGGGTGTGCAGGTCGTGCAGTTCTTCGTAACGTGCGCAGGTGTCAAACACATAGGCCAGAACGCGCGGTATATCTTCAAGATAACCGGGTTTGCCATCGCGGTGATTCAGGCGTGCAAATATACCCAGAACTTTTATGTGACGCTGCGCGCCCATTAAATCAAACCAGCGCATGAATTGTGCAAACGGAATGCCGGCAGTCTGTGGGTTGTGATCGAGAAAGTAACGCGCCCAGTTTTCAATTTTCTGGCGCGGCCAGGCGATATAGCAATCTTTTAACAGGGAAACCAGATCGTAGCTGACAGCACCAACCACCGCATCCTGAAAATCAATCACGCCGGGATTGCCGGTTGCGGTGATCATTAAATTGCGCGAGTGATAATCGCGGTGTACAAACACCTGTGGTTGTTGCAGGGCATTCTGTGTCAGCAAATCGAAAGTATTTTGCAGAATGGTTTGTTGTTGTGCCGAGAGCTTGAGTTGTAAATGTTTGTCCAGATACCAGTCGCGGCACAGGCTCATTTCAAATTGCAGCAGTTTGGCATCGTAGAGCGGTAAGCCATCCTGCAAGGTTTGCATTTTGATCAGGCTGTTGATGGCGTCGTGATACAACTGATCGGCGCTGTTGTTGTCGAGTTTGCTCAAATAAGGTATGGAACCCAGATCGCTCAGCAGCATGAATCCCTGTTCCTGGCTGCGTTGATAAATATGCGGTGCCTGTACGCCAGCCGCTTCAATCATTTGCGCCACGTGTACAAATGGTTCGCAGTTTTCCTTGTCCGGTGGTGCATCCATGGCAACCCAGGTTTGCTGTGTGGTGGTGACGCGAAAATAGCGGCGGAAACTGGCATCGGCCGAAGCTGGCGCGATGCTGAAGTTTTTGTGATTCAGGATTTGTTCCAGCCAGAGCTGGAGTTGTTGCAGGCGTGAGTCGTGATTCATGGATTGTTTGATGTTATTTAAGATCGGTTTATTTATGGCGGTTACTTGTGCGGGAAATTACAGAATCAGCACTGGCCCGCTACTGTCCGGTTTGTCGCTTTGCCGGGTGCGGGCAATGGCGGCGTATTCCACTTTCAGTTTGCTGTACACCGCGTCCAGTGGCATACCCAGAATGCGGCTGGTAACGGCGCGGATTACGCCGGCATGCGCCACCAGCAATATGTGTTTTCCCGGATGCAGCTGTAGCTGGTGCTGATACACATTCCAGACACGTTCTGCAAAGGACTCCAGTGGCTCGGCACCCTGCGGGCGATTATGCAGCGGATCATTGATGAAGCGTTTGAGTGCGTCACCGTCACTGGTTTCGATGTCTTCCGGCGTGCGTCCTTCCCATACGCCAAAACCGATTTCCTTGAGATTGTCTTCAACAGAACAGGGTATGTTCAATTTTGTTGCCAGGGCTTCGGCAAACTGGCGGCAACGCGCCAGCGGTGAGGACACAATGTGCTGCCACGGCGGATTGGGTGGCACTGCCTGCCACATTTGCTGCCAGCCTTTTTCACTTAAGGGATCGTCAATACCGTAGCCGCGGTAACGCCGGCCGCCCTCTGGTTCGCCGTGGCGAATAATGTCTATGTGAGTCATAAATTAAGGTTAAAGTTTAAAGTGCAAAGTTTAAAGGAACGGCTAAAGAGCGGGGTTCATGCTTTCATTTCCTTTGTACTTGAACCTTTAAACTTTAACCTGCTTCATCAGGCCATCCACCCAATCAATGTCAGTATGGCAATCAGCGCCAGCCAGATGATCAGGCTGCGCAGTATGAGGGCGCGCAGTGAACGGATGCAGGCGGTTTCGTTGCCGGGCGGACAGTCGCGGATGCCGCCAAGACCGGTTTCAATCAGAGTGTGGTAGTTGCAGCTGGCCAGGTCATTTTGCCGTGGTTTGTCGCGCCAGGCCCGGGTGACGCTTTCGTAGTCACCGGCCAGGGCAAAGCTGCCTGCCATGAGAATGACTGGTGCCCAGGATAATATGGCCTCAAAGCGATGGGCGGCGAGGCTGAGGGTCTGGCTGGGCGAGTTTTGCAGGGTATGGCAGGTGAGCCGGTAGAGCAGGGCGCCGGCCGGGCCGAGCAGGGTGAACCAGAACAGCACGGCAAACAGCCGCCGGTTGCTTTGTTGCAGCAGGCCGTGCATGACTTCAGTGGTTTGTTGCGGTGGTGTTTCGGCGGCCGGTTTGCCAATCAGGGTGCTGGCGTATTGCTGCGCCAGAATATCCAGACCGGTTTCGCGGGCGTGCAGATATTGTTTGATCTCGCGGTCGAGACGGCCATCCAGGCTGTAAATCAGTGCGGCCAGCGCAAAACCGAAGCTGAATAAATCGTAAAACTGGTCAGCCAGGGCGTATTGCAGCAGTATCACCGTTACCAGTATCGGCAGCAGCAGAATAATGATGGCGGCGGCACCCTGTTTATCGATGCCGGGCAGGCGGCGCATCATGCTCTGGCTGTAGGTATCGAACCAGTGAAATTCGCGCAGGTGATCGACAGATGTCTGCGATCGATCGATCAGCAAAGCCAGAATGATACAAATCAGCGCCATGTTTTAACCTGTTTTGTTCGACAGCAACTGGTGGAGTGTAGCCCAGCTGAAATAGGGGCCGGGATCGGTTTTCCGGTCAGGGGCAATATCACTGTGGCCGGTGATAGCCTGGCCAGTAATTGCCGGATAGCAAACCTGCAAAGCCCGGATCATATCTGCCAGTTGTTCATATTGCACGGCTTCAAACGGGCAATCATCATTGCCTTCAAGTTCAATGCCGATGGAAAAATCATTGCAGCGCTCGCGGCTGCACCAGTTCGACTTTCCGGCGTGCCAGGCACGCTGGTGGAATGGCACAAACTGGATAACGCGGCCATCGCGGCGTATCAGTGCATGTGCCGATACACGCAGATGGCTGATTTCTGCAAAATACGGATGTTCGTCGGGGTTCAGGCAATTGGTAAACAGCTGTTCAATATAGGGGCCGCCAAATTGCCCCGGCGGCAGGCTGATGTTGTGAACCACAATCAGTTCCGGTGCCGCATCACAGGGGCGCTCATCGCAATTGGGTGAGGCCAGAAACAGGGTCTGGTCAAGCAGACCGGTATCGGGATTGATGTGCATTCGTCTGTCAAATGTGAACTGTTGCTGATTATAGATTGTTACGCCGTGATGTTAAGAAAACGGCAAGAATGCCCCGTAAAACTCTGCATACCGGTAGAATAGCCGGACTGTATGAACTTGTTGTAACCATTTCCTCTAATCATTTTGCATTGGCAAGCTGGAATACACATGAACCTGATTAACCGAATGAAATCGTTGCTGCTGTTAATGTGTCTGGCCGTGTTTTCACAAGCTGGCTGGGCGGTCAATCCGTTTGCCGGGGATGATCCGGGCTTGAGTGGCGGCCTTGGTGGCGGTGATGAAATACTGGATCCGGATCAGGCTTTTGTACTGGAAACAAAAGTTGAAAATGGTGCGGTAGTGGCCAGCTGGAAAATTGCCGATGGCCATTATCTGTATCGCGACAAGGTAAAAATTCTGGCAGAAGATGCCAGCCTGCCAACCGGTGAACTGTTCACTTCTGCCGGTGAAAAAAAACACGATGAATTTTTTGGTGATATCGAGGTGTATCACGATGCAGCCGAAGCGCGGTTGCCGCTGCTGCAAGCGGTAACCGGGCAATACAATTTCACTGTCAAATACCAGGGCTGTTCCGAAGTGGCCGGAATCTGTTATCCACCCATCAGCAAAAAAATTGCACTGGACTTGAGCGTGGCCGGTGTGGCCGGTGCAACGGCTGTTGACAGCGCCGCGCCGTTGAGTGAACAGGATCGCATTGCCGAATCGCTGAAATCGGGCAGCACCTGGCTTACGGTCATCAGCTTTTTCGGTTTTGGTTTGCTGCTCGCCTTCACGCCCTGCGTGTTTCCGATGATTCCGATTCTCTCCAGCATCATTGTTGGCCAGGGCAGGGAACTCACCACACGCAAGGCGTTCTTTTTATCACTGACGTATGTGCTGGCGATGGCGGTCACCTATACCCTGGCCGGCGTGATTGCGGCGAGTTTTGGTGAAAACATCCAGGCGGCATTCCAGAATCCGTGGATATTGAGCAGCTTCGCGGCGGTGTTTGTATTGCTCGCGTTATCCATGTTCGGTTTTTACGATTTGCAAATGCCGGGATTCATCCAGAGCCGGTTGACCGAAGTCAGCAACAAGCAGCAGGGCGGCACCTATGTTGGTGTGGCTGTTATGGGATTTTTGTCCGCGTTGATTGTCGGGCCGTGTGTCGCCGCTCCGCTGGCCGGTGCGCTGATTTATATTGGCCAGACGGGTGATCAACTACTCGGTGCCATGGCGCTGTTTGCACTCAGCATGGGTATGGGTGCGCCGCTGATTGCCATTGGCACATCAGCCGGCAAAATCATGCCGCGTGCCGGCATGTGGATGGATGCTGTGAAAGCTGTGTTCGGTGTGTTGCTGATTGCTGTGGCCATCTGGATGCTGGAGCGCATTCTTCCGGCGCAAATCGCCATGCTGCTGTGGGCGGCGTTGTTCGTGATTTCATCCATTTACATGAATGCGTTTGAATCCTTGCCGGCAGAAAGCACCGGCTGGGCGCGTTTGTGGAAAGGTTTTGGCCTGATACTGTTTATTTACGGCGCCATGTTGCTGATTGGTGTGGCCGCCGGTAACCGGGATATGTTGCAGCCATTAAAAGGTGTGGGTGGTGGCAGTGTTCAGGTTGCTGAAGCATCAACGCATTTGCAATTCAGGCAAATAAAAGGTTTGGGCGAATTGCAGCAGCAACTCGATGCCGCCAAAGCACAAGGCAAACCGGTGATGCTGGATTTCTATGCGGACTGGTGTGTGTCGTGCAAGGAAATGGAAAAACTGACATTCAGCGATGCGGCCGTGCAAACCAGTTTGAGTGATGTGGTGGTGTTGCAGGCCGATGTGACGGCTAATGATGAAAAAGACAAAGAGCTGTATCAGCATTTTGGCATCATCGGTCCGCCGGCCATTATTTTTTACGATTCACTGGGCAATGAACAACGCAATTTGCGTGTGGTGGGTTATATGCCGGCGGCAGAATTTGCGGCGCAGGTAAACCGGGTCAAGTGATTCAGCGCATTTTCCAGAAATTCCGGATGACCAGTAACACATGAAAAAAGCAATTATTTACAGTCTCGTTCTGCTGTTCGCCGGCGCTGCCGGTTTTGGCTTGCAACGGATGCTGCTGAAACCGGATGATCTGCCGGCAATACATCCGGCGCAGGAATTCAGCACCGTAATCGGCAAGACGCGCCCGGAATTCGAGCTGGAAGATATTGATGGCCATGTGCGTAGCGTGCGTGAATGGGATGGCAAGGTGCTGCTGGTAAATTTCTGGGCGAGCTGGTGTCCGCCGTGCCTGAAAGAAACACCGTTATTGATCGAACTGCAAAATAAATTTGGCGAGCAGGGATTGCAGGTAATTGGTCTCGCTGTGGATGATGAAGAATCAGTGCGTGATTTTGTGGATACGCACGGCATCCATTATCCGGTGGTGGCTGGTGAGCTGGCGGTTATGGAACTGGCGCGGCGTTATGGCAACCGGGTGGATGCCTTGCCGTTTACTGCCTTTGTTGACCGCAATGGCGACATTGCGCAGATCAAGGCCGGCGAAATCGAAAAAACGGAAGCCGAAAAAATCATTCAATCCCTGCTCTGAAATTTGTCGCATGACTATCCAGCAACCCATAGGCGTATTTGATTCCGGCGTCGGTGGCCTGTCGGTGGCAAAAAAAATCCGTGAAGCGCTGCCGCACGAAGATATTCTTTATATCGCCGATTCCCGCCATGCACCTTATGGCAATAAATCACAGCAATTTATCGAGCAGCGATCCAGAGCACTGATCCAGTTCATGCTCGAACAGCATGCCAAGGCCATTGTGGTGGCCTGCAATACGGCGACACTTTCCGCCATCCAGTCACTACGCGCAACATTTCACTTGCCCATAATCGGAGTCGAGCCGGGAATCAAACCGGCGTCATTGCAGACAAAATCCGGCGTGATTGGTGTCATGGTAACCAGGCGCACTTCCTGCGCCACGGCATTTCATGAACTGGTGAAACGGTTTTCGGAAAATGTGCGTATTGAAGTACAGGCCTGTGATGGTCTGGTTGAGCAGGTGGAAAAAGGTGATTTGCACAGCGCCGCAACCCGCGATCTGGTGGCGCGTTATGTTGTTCCGCTGCGGGACAGTGGTGCGGATACCATTGCGCTGGGTTGTACGCACTATCCGTTTTTGCTGCCGCTGATCCAGGAAATTGCCGGAGACGGTGTGAATATCATTGAAACCGGTTCGGCTGTTGCCAGGCAGGTGGTGCGACGGCTTACTGATGAAAATCATCTGGCAGGCAGCGATCATCCGGGAAAAGATATTTTTTATACCAGCGGCGATGTTCAGGTTGCCGAAAATATTGTGAGTTATTTGTGGGGGCAACAGGAAAAGATTCTGCCATGTCCGATCTAGCCGGGAATCCGCTATGGATTTATGTCATTGTCGCCATGATTCTCATGGCTGGGTATGCATTGGTTTCATCGCGTGCCAGCCGGCGTCACAGCAAAATCCTTGAAGCAAATTTGCGCGAAGGTCTGGGTGAACCGGCTTCATTGCATCCTGTATTCGATGAGAAAAAGTGTTTTGGTTGCAAGGCCTGTGTTTCGGCATGTCCGGAAAATAATGTGATTGGAGTTATCAATAACAAGGCGCAGCTTGTCAATCCATCGCATTGCATCGGTCACGGTGCCTGCAAGAAAGCCTGCCCGTTTGACGCCATTACACTGGTGTTTGGCAGCGCCAAACGCGGCGTTGATATTCCATTTGTCAGTGCTGAATTTGAAACCAGCGTACCGGGTATTTACATCGCCGGTGAATTGGGTGGCATGGGTTTGATTCGCAATGCTGTGGAGCAGGGCAAGCAGGCCATGAAAGCCATTGCCGGTAAAATAAAGCCGGGTGGTGATGAAAGCATTTACGATGTGGTGATTGTTGGCGCCGGGCCGGCTGGTATTGCAGCTACGCTGGCCGCGAAGGAAAAGAAACTGAATTATCTGACGCTGGAACAGGATAGCCTGGGCGGTACGGTATTTAATTTTCCGCGTGGCAAGATTGTAATGACGGCACCGATGAATCTGCCGCTGGTGGGCAAAATAAAAATGACTGAAACCACCAAGGAAGCCTTGTTGCAACTGTGGAAAAAAATTGAAGCAGATACCGGTATCCGGATTCATTACAACGTAGGCGTTACTGCAATCGATCCTGAAAGCAATGGTTTTGTTGTGTCCACGGCCAGACAAAAATATAAAACCAAAACTGTACTGCTTGGTATAGGCCGTCGCGGTTCGCCGCGCAAACTGAATGTGCCGGGAGAAAACTTGCCCAAGGTTGCATACCAGTTGATTGATCCAGAAGAATATGCAGGAAAAAAAGTGCTGGTAGTTGGCGGCGGAGACAGCGCGCTGGAAGCGGCTCTGGCTATTTCAGGGCAGCCTGGAACGGTTGTTGTTCTGTCCTATCGCAGCGAGGCGTTTTCACGGGTGAAAGAAAAAAACCGTGCGCGCATCCAGGAAGCCATGAACAGCAAGCGCATTCAGGTCATGTTCAATTCCAATGTCAGGCAAATTGAAAATGACAGTGTAACGGTAGTTCAGGGGGAGCAGGTTTTCTGCATCAGGAATGATGCGGTGATTATCAGCGCGGGCGGTGTTTTGCCAACGGAATTCCTGAAGAAGGCCGGTATTAATGTCGAGACAAAATATGGAACAGCATGAATTTGTTTCTGTAAATAAACCCAGGAATATCCTGATTGCACTATTGCTGGTGTATGGCATGTTAGTGAATTGCGAGGCTAAAACTGTTGAAGAGGCCAAACAATATATCCGGGTAAAAAATTTCCAGGAGGCTGTTCTGCTGCTGGACACGCTGGCGCAACAAGGCGATGCTGAAGCGCAATACATGCTGGCCGTCATGTATCGCAATGGTCATGGCGTTGACCGTGATTTGCCCAGGGCCTTTGGCTGGTTCCTGAAAGCCGCACAAAACAAGCACGTCAAGGCACAGTATGAAGTGGGCATGTGTTATCTGAATGGCCTGGGTGTTGCGCCGGATTCCGCCCAGTCCAGAGTGTGGCTGGGCAAGGCGGCCGCACAAAATTATGCGCAAGCCAGCGAACAGCTGGTGCTGTTATCCGGCAAAACGGATGTGCAAAAAAATTCCGGGGACAATTTTTCACGCGCGCAACATGCCGTGCAAACAAAAGATAACAGGCTTCTTTCGCAACTGGTTGCGCACATCGCCATTAACCAGGTTGATGTGCAGGGAAACAGCCTGTTGCATACGGCCAGTCAGTTCAATAATCAGGAAGCAGCCGAAATTCTTTTGCAATCGGGAATTGACCGGAATCTGCGAAACAAAAACAGCAGCACGGCCCTGGCTATTGCCATCAATGAAAATAACGCAGCGATTATTCAGCGGCTGCTTGAGAAAGCACGGGTAAACGATCGTATTGAATCAACAGCGACACCCGTTATGCTGGCGGCGCGAAATGGCAATGACGACCTTGTCCGCCAGCTGGTGAGGCTGGGAGCCGATTTAACCGCAAAAGACAGTAGAGGTCTGAACGCGCTGGATTATGCCGAAAAAAGAAATCACGCTACAACAAAATCGTTATTGATTTCGCTGGGTATGAAACCGGAACGGTCACAAGCCGTGGATGTAGCGGCGGTGCCGGTTGAACGTACAGAATTCTACAAGGGCTGGACAGATCTGATGATTGCAGCGTGGAAAGGCAATGAACAGCAATGCCGCCAGTATCTGAAAAAAGATGATGTGAATGCAATGGATCCGCAAGGTCATACGGCACTGATGCGGGCTGCCATGAAAAATCACGGCAAGATCATTGTGCTGTTGTTGCAAAATCGTGCAGACATCAATCTGCAAAACCGCCAGGGCGAAACTGCCCTGTATCTGGCTGCCGCAGAAAACCGGATCGATGCTGTTAATGTCCTGCTGCAAAATAAATCCGATGTTGATCTGGCGGCGAAGAATAATTCGACGGCGTTGATTTCTGCGGCCAGATCAAATCATCTTGCTGTCATCGAAGTCTTGCTGGCCAGCAGGGCCAATACAAATCTTCAGCAGGATAACGGCATGACGGCCTTGCATTGGGCGATCAGCAATCAGCAGGATGTTTCGGCCGCAAAACTGCTGGCCAGTGGCGCGAGGTTTGATATTTATGATAATCAGGGCCGGACAGCCCTGCATCTTGCGGCCATGCAAAACCGGCCGGCCTTGCTGGATAAAATGATTGCTGCCGGTGCCAATATCAATTCGCAGGATACATCCGGTTACACGCTGCTTTCCTATGTTACCGAGTATGGTTCAGCATCCGCTGTTGCCAGCCTGATCCGGCGCGGTGCGGATGCCAATGTGGCGAGTCGACGCGGTAACAATACGCCACTGATGCTGGCGGCAGACAAGGGACTTGATGACAGTGTGAAAGTGCTGGCGGATAAAACTTCCGATATCAACCATAAAAACAATCACGGTGACACCGCACTGATTCTGGCTGCCAGAAGTGGCCATGCATCCATCGTAAAAATCTTGCTTGATCATGGCGCCAGGGCAAACATTCGCAACCAGAACAAGAATACGGCACTGGATGTAGCCAGGCTGGAAAACAGAAGCCATGTTGTTGAATTGCTTGGCAAGCAACAGTCATCGAGTGAAAGTTTCTGGGATATCATCAAATAACAGTAATCAGAAAATATAGTAATAGCCAAGATGGATGAAAAAGCTGCTTTCTTTTTCTGTACCGGTAACTGATGTAGTGGATTTGTTTTCGTATGTCAGGTCAGATTCGAATTGCCAGTTTTTGTTCTGGCGGTATTCAATCCTGACGGATGGCGCCAGTTTGTCCGAGTGGCGTCCGTCATCATAATCGCGCTGTTCCATTTGCAATTTCGGGCCAAGCCGCCAGTCATTCCGGATGCGATATTTGGCGCTGCCGGTCACCGACAATATATCTGAACTGAATAACTGGCTGTAACGTATGTTCAATATGTTTACATCATTGTCTGTCAGCAGATTGGAACTCACCAGGCCGGCGGAATAACTGTATTCATTTCCGGTACCTTCCTGGGCATCCACTTGCGTGATAATTCCGGATGCCACTGTTGCATCGGTTCCCGATAAACTGGATACGGAAAAATCCGCGTTGAATTCCAGATTCTCCCTGATGGGTTGCGTGTAAAGCGTGGTGATGGATTTGTAGAGTCCGGTCCGGTCCAGTGCCAGCTGTTCAAGTTCCTGTTCGCTCAATGCGGCGAGCAGATCGCCCATGGTGGAAACGCCAGTCTGTCCCTGCAATGAACTGCTGGTCGTGAGAAAAGGACTCTTGCGGTAATCCGCAATCACGTCCACGGTTGCCTGATTTGGCAAACGCCGGTTGTACACCATCATCAGATAATTGATTTCAGCAAATGCGGTGGAGTAATCGAGCATGGCAAAGAATGATTGCTGTTCTGTCCGGTAGCGTAATTCACTGCCAATTTCCTGGCGATCGGTAATGTCATCGGCAACCTGCTGAAGCGCAAACAGACTGCCTTCCCAGTTGGGTAAAAATCCTGTCCAGGTGTAACCGGCGCTGACAAAATGCTTGTCGGTTTCGTGTGCAACTGTCTGGCCGGAAAACTCAACCGGATAACCGGCAATCAATCTGATCTGGTGCGATGGATGAAAACGGTAACCCGCGTCAACACCATCAAACCGGCCAACGACACCGGATGATCGGCCCTTTTGCCTGCCGATGCGGGTATCCACAATCTGTTCCGGCGAAATCATGTCGAAGTACATGTCGTTGACACGGGTCTTGTCGGTTTCATCTGCAATAAAATCATAAGTGTGCAGGGCAGAAAAATTGGTGCGCATTTTGTAATCGCCATTTACCAGGCGGCTGCTGTAGTTGATGCCAGTAGTCAGCAGTGAGTTGGTAACAATGCGGTCAGCCGCATCCGGTTTTACTGTGTCGCGATCATAAAACTGGAAAAAGGTGCCGAAGAAATCCCAGTAGACCGGTTTTTCTGAACCGGTGGA
>JAUPMA010000215.1 GCA_030836935.1 Pseudomonadota bacterium
GGTCGTCAAGCTTGCGCACGCCATGGAAGACTGTTTTGTGGCAGCACAGAACTCAAAAATAGTGCTCAATGAAAACAGCATTGATGTCGCACTCAAATGCGTTGATATTTTAAAAGCCATTGCACAATTATCCGGCGCTGAACATGCCGGCTGGACAGAAACCAACGGCGTTCAGGCCAGCGCCCTGATCCAGGCATTGAACAGCATCAGGCAGGGCGAAAAAGTATCCGCACCAGCTGTCCGGCAAAATACAACAAAAGAACCCGTTGCCGTTGCTGAAAAACCCCAGCCAGCGGCTCCGGCTCATGGTACGCAGGATGCCGTGGTGCGCGTCAGTGCTGCCCGCATCAACACCCTGATGAATCTTGCCGGTGAACTTTCGGTTTCGTCACACTGGATTCGCAACTACAGCGATGACATGCGCAATCTGAAGAAAAAACATAATGAGCTGATCGACGCCATTGACCGCCTGCGCAATGTGCTTGAAGAACGTCACCTCACTGAACTTGAATCTGATTTGCTGGGCAGCATGCAGGCGCGCGCCGAAAATTACCGCGAATCCCTGACCGCGCAATTGCTGAACCTCGATGATTTCGACCGTCGCTCCGGCATGCTTACAAGCCGCATGAATCACGAAATCATTGCCAGCCGCATGCGGCCTTTCCGTGATGCCACCCAGGGTTACAAGCGGATGGTTCGCGATATTTCGCGTTCACTGAACAAAAAAGTTGCCTTGCTGATTCGCGGCGAAGACACCCAGGTTGACCGCGAAATTCTGGAAAAGATTGAAGCGCCGATCAACCACATGATCCGCAATGCAATTGATCACGGCATTGAAATGCCGGCTGACCGGCTGGCCGCAGGCAAGCCGGAACAGGGCACGATTATTCTTGAAGCCAAGCACAGTTCCGGCCGGCTTTCAATTTCGGTTTCGGATGATGGCCGTGGCGTTGATATTGAAATGCTGCGCCGCAAGGTGCTGGATCGAAATCTGGTCAGCAAAAACATGGCAGAAAACCTGTCCAAGGGCGAGCTGCTGGATTTCCTGTTTTTGCCATCGTTCTCAACACGCGATGAAGTCACCGAACTTTCCGGCCGCGGCGTCGGCCTGGATGTTGTACACAGCACATTGCAGGAATTGCGTGGCAAACTGCACGCCAATACCGAACTTGGCCAGGGCATGCGCATACAGATGGAATTGCCGCTGACACTTTCAGTCATGCGTTGTCTGCTGGTAACCATTTGCAATGAACTTTATGCATTTCCGCTTGCATCCATTCACAGTCTGATACGCATTTCAAAATCAGATATTTCTGTAATGGAAGACAAGCAGTACATAACACTCAATGACAAACATGTCGGACTGATTCACTGCGCCCAGATCCTTGGCATGGCTGGCGAATCCAGTCCGGAAAATATTCCGCTGGTGGTAGTAGGCGACTGGAACAATCTTTATGGCCTGGTTGTGGTCAGCATGGTTGGTGAACGCAATCTTGCCCTGCGGCCACTGCATAACCGGCTTGGCAAGGTAAAGGATATCAATGCCGCTGCGCTCACTGATGACGGCGAACCGATTCTTGTTTTTGACGTGGATGATCTTGTCCAGAGTGTGCGCGCCATTGTTTCCGGCAAGGACATTATCAAGGTAGGCAATGTGCGCAGTGAAAGCACAGCCAAGCGCGTGCTGGTAGTGGATGACTCGCTGACTGTTCGTGAAGTTGAAAAGAAACTTCTCGAATCACGCGGTTATGCCGTTGATATTGCAATTGATGGCGTGGACGCCTGGAATACCGTGCGCATCAGTAATTATGATCTGGTGATTTCCGACGTTGACATGCCGCGCATGAACGGCATTGAACTGGTGAAACTGATAAAAAATGATGCAGCCCTGCGCAACCTGCCGGTGATGATGGTCAGCTACAAGGATCGTGCCGAGGACAAACAGAAAGGACTTGAAGCCGGTGCCGATTATTATTTAACCAAAGGCAGTTTTCATGATGAAACCCTGCTTGATGCCGTCAGGGATCTGATTGGAGATGCCGGGCAATGAAAGTTGCGATTGTTCACGACAATACCAACGTCACACAGCTGCTGCAATTTTTGCTGGCTGATCTTGGCCATGAAATTTGCTGGCACTGTTCCGTCAGCCAGAAAGCCATTGATGCGTGCCGCGCAAACCTGCCTGATTTGCTGCTGCTGAAACTGGACATGCCCGACATGCCGGCAACGGATCTCATCCGCCAGATCATGAGCAACACACCCACAACCATAATTGTCATCAGCCAGTCCGTAAAAAAACAGCCGGGCCGGGTTTTTGAAGCCATGTCGGCCGGCGCACTGGATGCGTTTACCGAACCTTCAACCGATGAGCCGCAATCCATACAGGATCTGAAGCGCAAGATTTCCAACATCAACAGCCTGCACAAATCCACCAGCGTGCCACCCCTGCCGATACAAATGCAGACCGACAAAACCCTGCCACTGGTTGCCATTGGCGCCTCCACCGGCGGCCCGGCGGCACTGGTGAATGTACTGGCCAGACTGCCGGAAAATCCGCACGCCGTAATTGTTGTCATTCAGCACATGGACAAGCAATTCAGCGAAGGCATGGCCAAGTGGATCAATGAGCAAACCCGTATTCATGTTGAAATTGCACAACCCAACCAGAAACCCAAACCCGGCGTGGTGTACTTTGCGGCCGGTGAAAATCATCTGGTGCTGAAAAAATCCGGGCATTTTGATTACACAGCTGAGCCGGTTGATTATCCCTATCGCCCTTCAGTCGATGTTTTTTTTGAAAGTGCCGTAACCAACTGGCCCAACAAAATGATTGGCGTACTCCTGACCGGCATGGGACGCGACGGCGCAAACGGATTGTTGTCCTTCTATAATCGTGGCATGTTGACCATTGCCCAGAACGAAGAGAGTTGCGCCGTATTCGGCATGCCCAAGGCGGCCATTGCGCTCAATGCTGCCAGCAAGATTCTGCACATCAATGACATTGGCGACGCCATCAATGACGCGCTGCGCAACAACGGAAACAAGTCATGACTGACGACAAGACACCTTCCGCCAGAAATTCGGATTCCACCATTCAGGTATTGCTGGTGGATGACCAGGCGATTATTGCCGAAGGCATTCGCCGCATGCTGGAATCCGAGAAGGATATCAAACTGCACTACTGCTCTGATCCGGGTAAAGCAATCAACACCGCCATCGAGGTCAATGCTACGGTAATTCTGCAGGATCTGGTCATGCCGGATGTTGACGGCATGACACTGGTGCGTTTTTACAAGGCCAACCACGCTACCAAGGACATTCCGGTGATTGTTCTTTCATCAAAGGAAGACCCCGTCATCAAGCGTGATGCCTTCGGTTACGGCGCCAGCGATTATCTGGTGAAACTGCCGGATCAAATCGAACTGATTGCGCGCATTCGCGCCCACGCCAAAAATTACATTTTGCAAACCGAACGCGACGCCGCTTTTTTTGCCTTGCGCGAAATAAAAAAACAGCTGGAAGCCAGTAACCGGAAATTACAGAAATTATCCATGCTCGACGGCCTCACCGGCATTGCCAACCGACGGCATTTTGACGAGACAATCAATGATGAACTGGAAAAAGCCGCCAGCCGGCAGTCTGCCCTGTCGCTGATACTGATCGACATTGATTACTTCAAGCGCTTCAACGACAGCTATGGTCACCAGGGTGGTGATGATTGCCTGATTCGCGTGGCCAAAACCCTCAGCAGCGGCTGCAAAAACGCCGAAGACCTGGCGGCACGTTATGGCGGTGAAGAGTTTGTAATCCTGCTGCCCGACACCAACGAAGACCAGGCACATGCCGTGGCCGAACGCATGCGCAAGGCCGTGCAGGATCTGGGCATCGAGCACAAGGCATCCGATGTCACCAGTTGCGTCACGCTCAGTATGGGAATTGCGGCATTGCTGCCGGGCGAAAAACTGACAGCACAGCAATTGATCGAACGCACCGACAAGGCGCTGTACAAGGCCAAGGAAAAAGGCCGGAACCAGTCGGTTAAAGCGTCGAGCCTGTAAAAGCGTAGGGGCACCCCTCGTGGGTGCCCTTTTATTTACCAACACGCCCAATCAAATAGGGCACCCACAAGGGGTGCCCCTACCGTCAGGCCACCTGCACCGGAATCTGGTCGCCGACCCGCGTAATCCGGTTGCGATCATCCAGATACACCAGCCGCGGTTTGAAATTAACCAGCTCTTTCTGCTCCAGCATTACATAACTGCAAATAATGATCCGGTCTTTGGGCTTGGCCTTGTGGGCCGCCGCACCGTTAACCGAAATAATGCCGCTGCCCTCCTGGGCGCGAATGGCGTAGGTCACAAAACGCTCGCCATTGGCCAGGTTATAGATCTGAATCTGTTCATACTCGCGAATACCGGCCTCATCCAGCAAACGGCCATCAATGGCGCAGGAGCCTTCATATTC
>JAUPMA010000001.1 GCA_030836935.1 Pseudomonadota bacterium
ATGGCCGTATTCCGAAAGGCTCGGTTGTTGTATCCGGCAACCTGCCTTCCAAAGACGGCAAGTACAGCCTGTATTGCGCGGTGATTGTGAAACAGGTGGATGAAAAAACCCGGAGTAAGGTTGGCATTAACGAACTGTTGCGCAATATTGATTAAAAAAATTTTGACACGGAGTCACAGAGAAATACATGTCATAAAAAACTCTGTGCCTCTGCGTCTTAGTGTCAGAATATTGCACTTCGATTACGCCGCCTGCCGCTTGGCATGCATCATCACGATCAACTGCGCTTCGTTATAACTGATACCGCACAACTCCATAATGACTGCAACATCGTTACCTTTTTGCGCCAGTTGTATGGCCTGCGCATAGGGTGTATTGCGCTGGGTTTGCGAACCCAGGTCATCAAGCTGGCTGGCCAGGCTCTGTAATTCTTTTTCAAGTTTGAGAAAACGCCCGCCCATTCCTACCGTGCCGGCGTTGAGCGCCGTGATTTCATCAACAAACTGCTGGGGATATTGCTTTTGCAAACGCTGTTCCATGTCAGACAGGTGCCGGCGCGTCCAGAACAGGACAGCCAGGCTGGCAACAAACAACAGGGAAGATAACAGCATAACCAGTGCATTCATTTCAAAACTCCGAACTTCAAAACGCCAGATCGAAGTGCACTGGTCAGAAAATCTGTCAGGCCGGTTCAGAAACCGCCAACATCAGACCATTCGTCATCGCTCAGCATTTTGTTGAGATCAACCAGAATCAACAATTCGTCGCCGCGACTGACCACGCCTTCGATATAACGCGCTGTTTCATCATTACCAACATTGGGAGCTGATTCAATTTCGTTGCTGTAGATGTCAACCACTTCTGACACGCTATCCACAATAATGCCAACGGTTTGTTTTTCAGCTTCAATGATGACAATTCGCGTTGCGTCATCCATTTCCCGCGGTTGCAGGCCAAAGCGCATCCGGGTATCGATGACTGTGACCACATTGCCGCGAAGATTAATGATGCCTACAACATATCCGGGCGCACCGGGAACGGGTGCAATATCGGTAACACGCAACACTTCCTGAACCAGCATGACGTTGATGCCATAAATTTCTTCATCAAGCCGGAAAGTCACGCATTGGCGATGTTGCACTTTACCGACATTTTCATCTTTCATATCCGGTGCTCCGTTAATTGTAATTATGCAGATAGCATGCCAGCGAGTGCCGGCACGCAGGGAAGATTTAATTCATTGGGAAGTCTAGTTCACGGTCTGTCATTTGCCAGCCGTGCAACAGATTGAATCCGCTAGTTTTTGGCCACGCCGGTGTTCATCATGCCGGCAAATACTTCAGTATCCATAATGGCGCAAAGCTGTTCCAGCACCGTGCCCGCCAGCCACGGACGCTGGGATTTGTTCTTGCGCCACTTTACCTTGTGCTGGTCAAGCCAGATCACTTCACCAATGGCATCACAGGCCAGTCCCCATGCGTAGTTATCCACCAGCAGGATATGACTGAACCGGTGCGATGGATCGAGATCAATACTTGCGCGCCGGTTTTCCGGCAGCACCATCAGGGCCGTGTCGATAACTTTGACGTTAACGCCATGACTTTGCACCAGGCCCAGATACCAGCTGGTCTTGTTGGGTGTCTGGGTGATGTTGTCGGTCCAGGGCATGACGCTGTTGAGTTTCACCAGCGGCACCGCCAGCGTCAGACCCGATACCTTGAACAGCAGGCACTGAAAGGGTTGCGCCGCCCAGTCAGGTACCGGCGACACTTCAACCCTGACTGCCGCCACTTCCGGCGGCGCAGGGGTTTTAACCACCGGCATGGCAACAACCTGCTCCGCAACAACCGGCGGTGCAACAACCACTTCCGGGACCGGCGCGGTTTCCGCCACCCGCACCTCGGCCATCAACTGTTCCAGCCCCACCACCTTCAGCGGTTTTTCTGCAACGGCGGGTTCCTTGTGCGTGGATGTTTCCGACCGATCCTGCAGCAGCGCTTCAAGATAATCCGCTATGGCCTGTTGCGGTTTGATGTCTGACGCAGGATTGTTCATGACTCATGTCCTCCATCCATGGCCAGTGCCGCATGTTCGACCTTGTTTTCACCCAGCAGAAAATCCAGCAAATTCGAGTAGGCGCGGCTGCCACGGCAACTGGGCCGTTCGATGGTAAGCGGAATGCCCTGGCGGCTGGCATCACGAAATTGTGTATCAATCGGAATCAATCCGCTCCAGATGGTTTCCGGATAGGTGGCGCGCAGTATTTGCAGGGTATCTGTTGAAGCTTTCAGGCGCTGATCAAAAAATGTCGGCACGATGGTGTACGTAATATCCTGTTTGCGCGCTTTCTGGATCATGGCCATGGTATGCACCATGCGTTCCAGACCCTTGAGCGCCAGAAATTCGGTTTGCACCGGAATCAGCAAACGCTCGCAGGCGGCCAGTGCATTCACCATTAACAAACCCAGCATCGGTGGGCAATCGAGCAGAACGTAATCGTATTGCGCCGCGACTTTATCCAGCGATTTTTTTATCACCAGCCCCATACCATCCTTGCTGCCGAGCTGGCGATCCAGTGTTGCCAGCGCAGACGAGGCCGGAATGAAATGCAGATTTTCAAACCGTGTCTTGCGAATCACGGCCTGCACATCCAATGTTTGCAAAAACAGATCGTAACCACTCTGTTCGATGCTGTCGGGATCAAC
>JAUPMA010000216.1 GCA_030836935.1 Pseudomonadota bacterium
GGCGCTTTTTTCAGCAATGCACGCGCCTGCTCGGCGGTGATTTTTTCACGTGTCTCGATATGCACCGCTTCGGAGTGGCCATAGAAAACCGGAACCCGTACCGCAGTGGGGTTCACCATGATGCGTTCATCTCCCATGATCTTGCGTGTTTCCCAGACCATTTTCATTTCTTCCTTGGTGTAGCCGTTTTCCATGAACACATCAATTTGCGGAATGACGTTAAACGCGATCTGTTTCGGGTAAACCTTGCATTCAATCGGCTTGCCATTGAGCAGGGCCGCCGTCTGACCGGCCAGCTCATCAATCGCTTCCTTGCCGGTGCCGGACACAGCCTGATAGGTACAGACATTGATGCGCGTAATACCCACGGCATCATAAATCGGTTTCAGCGCCACCAGCATCTGGATAGTGGAGCAATTTGGATTGGCAATGATGCCGCGATTCTTGTATTGCGCCACCGCTTGCGGATTTACTTCCGGCACTACCAGCGGAATGTCATTGTCATAACGGAATTGTGAAGTGTTATCCACCACCACGCAGCCGGCGGCGGCCGCTTTGGGTGCGTATTCAGCCGACACCGATGCACCGGGAGAAAACAAACCGATTTGTGTTTTGGAAAAATCAAAATCAGCGAGGCTTTCCACTGTCAGCATCTTGTCACCAAATTCCACTTTTTTACCGGCCGAACGCTCGGATGCCAGCGCATACACCTTGCCTACCGGAAACTTGCGTTGCGCCAGAATCGACAACATGGTTTCACCCACCGCACCGGTTGCACCTACTACAGCTACATCATATTTCTTGCTCATGTTTTTCACCTGATAAATTAAAAGAATCTTTACGTAGCGCAATAACCGAAGGGCATTGCGCCGATTACTTCATGGTGCAATGCGCTACGCTTATTGCACCCTACAAAAAATCAATTTTGCAATGCCTTCACTACCGCATCGCCCATTTCAGCCGTACCAATTTTCTTGCAACCTTCGGACATAATATCCGGCGTGCGCAAACCCTTATCCAGCACCAGACCCACAGCCGCTTCAATACGTTTTGCTGCCGATTCCTGGTTCAGGCTGTAACGCAACATCATCGCAACAGATAAAATCGTCGCCAGTGGATTAGCAATGCCCTTGCCGGCAATATCCGGTGCCGAACCATGAATCGGTTCATACATGCCCTTGCCATTCTTATCGAGCGAGGCAGAAGGCAACATGCCGATGGAGCCGGTTAACATGGCGGCTGCATCCGACAAGATATCGCCAAACATGTTTTCCGTTACCATCACATCAAATTGTTTCGGCCATTTCACGAGCTGCATGGCGGCGTTATCCACATACATGTGGCTGAGCTGCACAGCAGGATAATCCCTGGCCACGCGCGTTACCACATCGCGCCACAACTCGGACACTTCCAGCACATTGGCTTTATCCACCGAACATAATTTTTTATTGCGCTTCATGGCAATTTCAAAGGCCGAGCGCGCAATGCGTTCGATTTCCGATTCACCGTAGCACATGGTGTTATAGCCATAACGTTCGCCGTTACGCTGTTCAATCGCGCGTGGTTTGCCAAAATAAATACCGCCCGTGAGTTCACGCACAATCATGATATCGAGACCGGCAACCAGCTCCGGTTTCAGCGATGAAGCTTCCGCCAGTTGCGGATACAAATGCGCCGGACGCAAATTGGAAAACAGCGCCAGTTCCGAACGCAAACCGAGCAGGCCTTTTTCCGGACGTTTGTCGCGCGGCAACACATCGTATTTGGGACCGCCAACCGCACCCAGCAAAATCGAATCCGACTGTTTCGCCAGTTTCAGCGTAGCTTCCGGTAACGGATCACCCGCCGCATCATAACCGGCGCCACCAACAGGTGCGTGTTCCATTTCCACTTTAATGCTGCCTTCGGCATTCAGAAAATTCATCACCTTGACCGCTTCGGCAACAATTTCGGGGCCGATGCCGTCACCTGGCAGAATTGCTATTTTATGTGTCATAAAAATCCTTAAGAAAGTTGCAAGTAGCAAGGTTCAAGTAACAAGGAAAAGCTTTTACTTGCCACCTGCTACTTGCACCTTGCTACTTAAATCAAAACAACCAGGGCGCCATTTTCTTGCGGCTGGCTTCGTATTGGCGAATGGCATCGGCGTGTTGCAGGGTTAAACCGATATCATCCAGCCCGTTCAATAAACAAAATTTACGGAATGCATCCACTTCAAAACCGAATGCCTCGCCGTCTTCAGTAATTACTTTTTGCGATTCCAGATCAATCGTCAGCTGGTAACCTTTTTTGGCAGTGACCAGCTTGAACAGACGATCCACAACGTCCGCAGGCAACGCAATCGGCAGCAATCCATTTTTGAAACTGTTATTGAAAAATATATCCGCAAAACTCGGCGCAATCACCGAGCGAAAACCAAAATCCGTCAACGCCCACACCGCATGTTCACGCGATGATCCGCAACCGAAATTCTCACGGCCCAGCAAAATACTCGCCTTGTTGTAGGGCGTTTGATTCAAAATAAAATCCGCATTCATGCGGCGTTTGCTGTTATCAATATCCGGTGCGCCCGGATCCAGATAACGCCAGTCATCAAACGCATTGGGGCCAAAGCCGCTGCGCTTGATGGATTTCAGATATTGCTTGGGAATAATGGCGTCGGTATCGACATTGGGCCGATCCAGCGGCGCCACTATGCCCGTCAGTTTTGTGAACTTATCCATTTCAACCTCTCGTTAAAAATCATTATTCCTTGCTTTTATCTTCCAGCGTTTTGCCCAGACCCTGAATATCCTTGCCCAGGCCTTCAAAGGTATTGCATGCACTCAGGGAGAACAGCATCAACACAATCAGAAAAATTTTTTTCATAAGATTTCCTCAGAAGTTTCTTGCATCAACAAAATG
>JAUPMA010000217.1 GCA_030836935.1 Pseudomonadota bacterium
GATCTGCCAGTTCCAGGGTATGGCCGGCACACTTGTGAAAATGTGCGTGGGCGGTAACAACTTCCTTGAAAACGGGCAGGGTGCCAAATTTCTTGTTGCCTTCGCTGTATATCCACTTGCCCAGTACGCACTGGTCGTCTTTTGCGACTACGTTTGGATCAAGCACTTCTGAGCCGGTGCCGTCTATTACACCTTTAAGGCGCTGCTTCCATTTGATGTGTGCTTCCAGCGCGGTTTTGAAATTGAGTCCGCCAATTTCCTCACTGGTGTGCTGAACTTCCGCCAATTCTTTTTCGTGACCCCTGCCGAATAATGAACTGAACCAATTCATGAGTTGCTCCTGTTCCCCTGTTGGATGACACCCGACCAGTAAGCATGCGATACCCTGCATGGATTGTGATTGCTGAAATCAAACCGGCGTCTGATTACGGCGTGGAGATGAGTATAGTTAATATTTTTATGTGGTTTTGACCGGGTGCATCGGTCTGTCTTTTCGCAAAAGGGATATAGACCCGCCTCTGCTGGCTGCTAGAATCCCTGCATTCATTGAGTGCGAGGTTTGCCTGTGGATTTCCTGCCTATTTTCGTCAATATCCGTCAACAGCCGTGCCTGGTTGTGGGTGGCGGTGAAGTGGCTGCGCGCAAGGTTTCGTTGCTGTTTAAAGCGGGCGCGGTGGTTACTGTGGTGGCACCCGGCTTGAGTCATGAGCTGGCGGACATGCTGCGGGCCGGTGATATCAAGCATCTGGCCCGTGAATTTGCCGATGATGACATCAGGCAGCCGGTGCTGGTGATTGCCGCCACGGATAACCGCGCGGTGAATCAGCAGGTGTCGGCTCTGGCGAAAGCACGCGGCATCCCGGTGAATGTGGTGGATGATCCGGAATTGTGCAGTTTCATCATGCCCTCGATTGTGGATCGCTCACCGCTGCAAATTGCGATTTCAACCGGTGGCGCTTCGCCGGTGCTGGCACGGATGATTCGTACCAAACTCGAAGGTTGCATCCCGGCCGGATATGGCCGCCTCGCCGGGTTTGTGGATAAATTCCGTGACAAGGTCAAGGCGCGTTTTTCCAACGTTAATCAGCGGCGCATGTTCTGGGAATCGGTGCTCGAAGGCAGTGTGGCCGAACGTGTCTTCACCGGCCATGAAGATGAAGCGACCGCCCAGCTCGACCAGGCGATTATTGCCGGTGATGCCAAGGGTCAATTCAAGGGCGAAGTGTATCTGGTGGGGGCCGGCCCAGGCGATCCGGATTTGCTGACCTTCCGTGCGTTGCGCCTGATGCAGGCGGCGGATGTGGTGGTGTACGACCGGCTGGTGTCGCCGGCCATCATGGAGCTGGTGCGCCGCGATGCGGAGCTGATTTATGTCGGCAAGGAACGTGACAGGCACACCATGCAGCAGGAAAACATCAATCAGCTGCTGGTGCGGCTGGCGCAGGAAGGCAAACGTGTGCTGCGGCTGAAAGGCGGTGATCCGTTTATTTTTGGCCGTGGAGGTGAAGAAATCGAAACCCTGGCCGAAAATGGTGTGGTGTTTCAGGTGGTTCCCGGTATTACGGCGGCGGCGGGGTGTGCTGCCTATTCCGGCATTCCGTTAACGCATCGCGATTATTCGCAGGCCTGCGTGTTTGTCACCGGCCATTTGAAAGATGGCAGCATTGATCTCAACTGGAAAGTCCTGGCACAACCCAATCAAACCGTGGTGTTTTACATGGGCCTGCACGGCGCGCCGGATTTATGCAAGAACATGATTAGCCACGGCATGCCACCATCCACGCCGGTGGCGCTGGTACAAAAAGGTACAACACCAGAACACCGGACCATTATCGCCACCCTTGATACGCTGGTTGAAACCGTCAACACCCATAATCTCAAGCCACCAACTTTGATTATCGTTGGCGAAGTGGTGAAGCTGCACGAGAAACTTGACTGGTTTGATCCGCATGCATCGCAGGGTAAGGCGGTGAAGGTTGGGCGCTGGTGAGAGTGGTAAGTGGGATTTGTAGGTGCGCCTTCAGGCGCACAAGATTCAACATCGAGATTGCCCCGCTTTTTAGACGTGCGGCTGAAGGCGCACCTACAAAAAATCTGCATTAACAGACCATGCCTGTCCAGCCGGTGACTCGGCAAATCAAAAAAATGATGCATGCAGGGGGTTAAGTGCAATGCATCTGCTGTTTTATTTGCAAACCACTCTCATCAACAATGCCCACATAAATCTTTTCTATTTCAGCATCGGAAACTTCACTTGTTATTCACCGCTGCAACGCTGGTGAAAACACTTGCTTCGGAGTACCCTTGCACCCCTCTGAGAGTTCCGTATTGCGTGTGCGCGAAAGCGCATGCCGCAAGCATAATAAAGAATACTTACTCAGTGATATTTCCCTGATTGACCCATGGTTATCAGGAAAAATGTCGCAGATTTTTTAGAAATCAATCCGCTTCGGAGGAAATTCAATGACGGATGTAGTCGCAACCAATGAGACCATCCTGGTGGTGGGCGGTGGAGTGAGCGGTATGACCGCGGCACTCGAAGCTGCTGAAGCCGGCAAGCAGGTGATCCTGGTCGAAAAGAGAGCCTATGTCGGTGGCCGTATCACCCAGCTCTACAAGTACTTCCCAAAACTGTGTTTCCCGACTTGCGGTCTGGAAATCAACCAGCGCCGTGCCAAGGGCAATCCCAATATCACCATCCTTACCATGGCGGAAGTGGCGAAACTCGAAGGCAGCGAAGGCAACTATGCCGCGACCATCAGGATCAGCCCGCGCTTTGTGAATGCCAACTGCACCGCCTGCGGTGATTGCGAACGCGCCGTGACGGCCGAGTTTGACGATGAATACAACTACGGCCTGAACAAGCACAAGGGCGCCTACCGCGCCCATCGCATGGCGTACCCCGAACGTTATGTAATCGACTCGCGCATGATTGGTACAGCCGATGCCGACAAGGCCAGGGCGGCCTGCAAATACGGTGCTGTCGATCTCGACATGAAAGAGGAAACGCTGACGCTGAAAGTGGGCGCGGTGATTTTTGCTACCGGCTGGACACCTTATGATGCAGCGAAGATTCAGCCTTACGGTTATGACCGTTTCCCCAATGTAGTTACCAGCGTTGAATTCGAACGCATGAAAGACCCGATGGGTCCCACCGGCGGCAAGGTGTTGCGTCCGTCCGATGGCAAGGAAGCCAAGGACATCGCCTTCATTCAGTGCGCCGGTTCACGTGACCGCAACTATCTGAAGCATTGCTCACGCATTTGCTGCATGGCATCGCTGAAGCAAACCACATACGTCAATGAAATCGAAGGCGGCAACTCCACGATCTATTACATCGACATCCGCGCCATTGACCGGTTTGAAGATTTCTACCAGAAGGTCAAGGCGGATTCCAGGGTCAAATTCATCAAGTCCAAGCCGGCGTTCATCACCCAGGACAAGAATGGCAATCCCGTCGTCAATGGCGTGAACACCGAAGGCTATCACCGTTATGCCACGGCGCATGATCTGGTGGTGCTGGCTGTGGGTATGGAGCCC
>JAUPMA010000218.1 GCA_030836935.1 Pseudomonadota bacterium
CGGATTATTACATTTTTGAATGGACACACATCCGCGATTTCCTGGCCTGGTGTACCTCCATTCCCGATCATGCCAATCGCGCAATGGTTATGTTACGTCATGTCATTGTTGGCGGTAGTGAGTACATCGCCGCTGCCATCAACACCACGCAAATATTCGCCGTGCGCCTGGCGGTTGCGATTATGAGTAGTCCGCTATTTCTGTTGGTAGGTACGGTTGCATTGATCGACGGCATGGTTGAGCGCGAGCTACGCCGTTTTGGCGGCGCCGTTGAGTCTGCATTCATGTACCACAATGTAAAGCCCTGGGCCAAGCCGGTCGTGGTAGGCGGATTTGTTACCTATCTTGGCTTTCCCGAAGCGATACATCCCAATGTCATTCTGGTGCCATTCGCTATTATTTTTGGCGGTGTGGTGTTCGTCACCGCCAAAACATTCAAGAAATTCATTTAGGAGATGTGATGCGGACATTATCAATACTGTTGTTGTTCTGGGTGTCGGTTGTTCACGCCAGCGATGACATTGAACGTGCAGAACTTGCCAAGTTTGCAAAAGAGATTGATTTTCTGATTGCAGAAGTCGATCAGTTAAAACGCCATGGCGATGAGCAATCTCGAATGGTGTTCCAGTACGACGATATGAAAGCCGATCTGGTGGCGATACGCAGCGGTATCAGCAGTTTTATTCAATCTGATGTAGACAACGGCCATGTTATTGAACCGCTGAAAGCGATTTACAAATAATGGAAGCAGCATTTCTTCAAGGCGCAGGCTTTAGTGCGGATTCACTTAATCTGTTTATTCGAGGCATGCTGGTCTCATTATATTTTTTATGGACGGCATGGTCATGCTGGAAGCAATTCGGACTGGTCAGAAAAGGCCGGTTGGAAGTAAATGAATTTATGAACAATACGCTGGTGGCATTAGGCGTGTTGACATTCATCATGTTTTTGGTAACGACATGAATATGCATTAAGAATCTGAAAACCGATTCTTAATGCAATGGCGTGTCGCGCCACGTAGAAGTTGTACCACTTTATCAACAACGAGGAGATCGAAATGAGCAAGCTGTTAAACAAACTGAGTTACATCTACTGGGCCGCCATGGCATGGCTGTTTTCAACACCTGTATTGGCTGCTTTGCCGACACGTGCAGATGTTGGCGTGGGTGCCGGTAACAACCCAATTCAAATTGCGCAGCAATTTTTCTCTAGCGGCTATAGAACGGGTGCCACCATTCTATGTGCGGTGGTGGTGATTGGCGCGAGCTGGCATATCTGGACGGCATTTGGTGAGTCCAAGCAAAAAGGCAACTGGTCGCATTTCGCCATTACGTTTTCAGTGGCGCTGGGTTTGATGGGGCTGGTCATCGCGCTTGCCATTGTTGGCCAGGAATACGCCGCGACCTTCACCTGATATGCAAGACGAACACAACTCAACAGCGCATCTGCTCGACAACGATCCGATTATCTTTCTGGATTGTACCGGGACAGAAATCGGCGCGTTGGCGGGAGGTGGTCTAGCAATGGGTGTTGTGATAGGTACTGTCACCGCGCTGTTGTTTGGAACATTTCTCGCGTTTATACCGTTCCCGATTTTTGGTCTGGCGTTGGGTGTGTTCCGAGGTGGAAAAAAGTTGGGCAAAGCCAAGGAGGGCTTACCCAATGGTTATGTCACCCGTTTAATCAGTGTTTGGTTATGCAAAATAGGGTTTAGTAAACAATTTATTGTGCGCGTAGGTTACTGGGGGATAAGAAGGTGAGTTTTGTCAGTGATTTAGAAATTGAAAAACAGAAATCCCGGTTACTGATCCGGATTCTGATAGCGGCGTTTATCCTTAATGTTATGACGTACAGTTTTTCAATGAATGCGATTCGTGACATTACTGTGCATTATCCGCCGGATCTACGTTCTGGCTCACAAATGAAAGCAGGCGACGTACCAGCTTATGAGGCTTATGCCTTTGCGCTTTATATTGCGCAACAATTAAATAACTGGGACAAGGACGGCGCCAAGGATTATCCAGCCAAGCTTGAAGCGTTGTCATTTTATTTGACGCCGCAATACCTGGAGAATCTGAGAAAAGACATAGCGGATCGTTTGCTGCAAGGTGAACTGCAAAATCGTGTGCGTAATTTCAAGATTTTGCCCGGATCTGTTTATTCTGAAAAATCGGTTGATGTGCTGGGCGGTTCCTGGATCGTGTGGCTGGATGTGGTTATCGAAGAAACGGTATCGGGACAACCCGTTAAGACCCGGCGATTGCATTATCCAGTACGTGTTGTGCCCTACGATGCTAATCGTGAAATGAATCCGTGGCAGCTGGCACTGGATGGTAACGGCGGTCGTGCAGCACAGGATCTGGATGTCATCGAACAATACAATGTTAAAAACAAGCAGGAATTGTCGGGCGGTGTGAAATGATTAATTTATTACAACGCATACTTTTGTTATTTGCGTTTTCAATCAGCATCCATGCCCAAACGCAACAGATTGCCGAGCATGTTGTCTGGAACAAGAATCCGATCAAGGTGACATTGCCGGTGGGTCAGGAAAGACGTATTGATTTTCCGGTACCGGGCAATATTGAATTACCGGCAAGCATTGTGGCGGCATCAAAACCGGTGCAATTGCGCGAAGACGGCAGCGCTTACTGGACAGCCAATGAGCCATTCAAAGCCGCACGGGTTCGATATATCACCAACACGGGTTACAGTTATTTTCTGGATGTAGAAGCGGTAAAAGACGGCCCGACTCATCCGCTCATCATTGTTGATGATCGTGTTAAAGGCAATGATAGTGACGCAGCCAGTCCTGCACATGCCGTAGCCGATTACGACTTTGTTGATCTCGCACGCTTCGCGTCACAAAGTGTGTACGGGCCGGAGCGCTTAATTAAATTGTTGCCGGGTGTTATGCGCGTTAGCGTGAAGAAAGGTGCTCGCCAGCTTTATCGCGGCGGTCAATTGATTATGGAGCCGCTGGCATCCTGGAAATCCGCATCCATTCCATCACAGTATGTGACGGCAGTGCGCGTGTCATCCAACTCGCTCGATGATGTCACGCTGGATCCGCGTCGATTACGCGGTGAATGGCTGGCTGCTGTACCACAACATACCGTGGTGCAAGCTGCCGGATCGGATGGTGACACCACCACCTGGTATTTGATGTCTGCCATGCCGTTCGATGAAGCGGCACCTTCGGTAACGGCGGAGGCCTCGCCATGAATAAACTGATCATGGTGTTGGGTGCGTTACTGGTGATGTTGATTGCCATGTTTATGTTTAATGGTGGCGATGACAAGGGTGATGCAGCGGTCACTGACAAGTCGCAATCTAAACCAGGTGCCGCATCATCAAATGGGGCGACAGGTAAGGATGCCAATGTCACCACCGAAGAGCGGGATGATTACGTCAACACACTCAAAACCATCAGTGCGCGTTCGCTCGATCAGGAAAAGCGCATTGCTGA
>JAUPMA010000219.1 GCA_030836935.1 Pseudomonadota bacterium
CTGCTCGTTACAGCTGGCTGAACCGCCAGCCAGGCACTTGCCAATACCCGCTACAGCCACCACACCCGCCGCGCCCAGCTGCCGTGCCTGTTCCTGGCGCAACTGCTGCATCCAGTCCTCCTTGCCCAGCGAACTGATATGCTCCAGCCGCTGCGCCGACAAGGCCAGCTGATCAATACGATTGTTCAGCTCGGCTTCCAGCATTTCGCTTTTATCCCGGCGTTCGCTAACCAGATATTGCGACAGGGAAAAACCGCCCACGGCCGAAGCAAGCAGCAAAACCAGTACGGCCAGCACCGGCCCCCGCTTCGCTTTCTTGCTGATCGGCCGGTGTTCAGCCCGTGCCTGCAACTCCTTGCGCCAGGCGATGCGCATCTGGATTAACGCCACAATAACGGTTGCCGTGGCGCCAATCAGTGAAGTGATCAAACCGGCGATGGACGGCGACAGACTGCTAAGGACATCCAACATTAACCGGCTCCTGAATTCAGCAAATCTTGCTGACCGAACCGGCAGAAGAATCCGCCGGAAGGAAGATATTAGCCCATGCCTGTGACCGGTGATCCGGCAACAGATTCACGAATGACCTGTTTGTGATTGGCTCGACATTTGTGCGCAGAAAAACCGGTGAACGGGGTGGGTAAAAAAATTAATTCGCAAACGAAATTTTTATTCGCAGAAATACAGATTCAGTCTGTCGACTTCAGGATTAACCGGGCAAACGAATGAATTTCGGCGCTTCATCCAGCACAAACTGCTTGAATGCCTGCGCCACCGGCGACAGACGCTTGCCGGCACGCTGCACAATATGCCAGTGGCGCATGATCGGAAAATCTTCCACATCCAGCACAACCAGCCTGCCGGTTTCGAGTTCCAGCTCCAGTGTGTGAATGGAAACAATCCCCAAACCCAGACCGGCTTCCACGGCCTGCTTGATTGCTTCATTACTGCTCATCTCAATACCAGTGTGAAACGGCACTCCATGATTATCAAAAAAACGCTGAATGGCGCTGCGCGTTCCGGAACCGCCTTCACGCACCACAAAATGTTCTTCGGCAAAATGCTTGAGCGGAATGTTTTTTTCTTTTGCCAGAGGATTGCGTGACGATGCAATCATCACCAGCGGATTTTCCATGAAGATGACGGATTCCACGTCCACGCCTTCCGGCGGCTGGCCCATGATGACCAGATCTGGAATATTATTTTCGAGTTGATGTTTCAGGCTTTCGCGGTTGGTAATGTCGAGGCTGATGGTGACACCGCTGTATCGCTCGGCAAAGGCGGCCAGCAGGCGGGTTGCAAAATGACTGGCAGTGGTGGCCACGGAAATCGCCAGCTTGCCGCTTTGTACACCTTTAAGTTCTTCAATGACGGCTTCAGCCTCGGCCAGCTTTTGCTGAATACGCTGGGTGTAGGCATACATTTCACGGCCAGCCTCGGTGAGATAAATCTTCTTGCCCACCTGTTCAAACAATGGCAGGCCAATACTCTCCTCGAACTGTTTGATTTGCATCGAAACGCCAGGCTGGCTCAGATGCAGGGTTTCGGCGGCGCGCGTAAAACTGTTGAGCCGGGCAACGGCCTCGAAAACTTCAAGCTGGCGGAGTGTGATATGCATATAACATAAATTAACACACAAACCATACTGCATAAATAATCGCTTATGATTTGTATCCATGCCTTCCCGGTGTGGTGAATGCCGGCCGGGCAGGCTAGAATGCGCGCCCGCCACCACTCACTAATCCACAGACCACTTTTTATGCACGACAAGATCCGACGCAACCTGCCCCATATCCTCATTGCGCAACTTATTTTCTGGAGCCGCTGGTTGCAGGCGCCGCTGTATATCGGCCTGATTGTGGCGCAGGGTGTGTATGTTTATCACTTCATGCTGGAACTGATTCACCTGGTACACGACGCCGCCAGAATCGGCGAAACCGAAATCATGCTGATTGTGCTCGGCCTGATTGACGTGGTGATGATTGCCAACCTGCTGGTCATGGTCATCATCGGCGGTTACGAAACATTTGTGTCGCGGCTGAATCTGGACGAACACCCCGACCAGCCGGAATGGCTGTCTCACGTCAATGCCGCCACCATGAAAATCAAGCTGTCCATGGCACTGATCGGCATTTCATCCATCCATCTGCTCAAAACCTTCATCAATGCAGAACGAATGACCGAGCAAACCATGAAGTGGCAGGTAATCATTCATGTCACCTTTATCATTTCTGCCGTGGCCATGGCCTACACAGACCGCATCATGACCAGAACCCTGCTCGATGCACACAAGGATCCGGAACATTGATCGCCAATAAACGCGCCGCTCCCGGTGGCGCGTTGCCTGACTTTGCAGGCCAGAATTCATTCTGGCCATGCAAGGTAACGAGTATCCTGATTCTGTACCAGGCCAACCCATAAGTCATAACTTATGGATTTCATCAGAAATCCTGAATATATTTTATGATCACCCGCCTCTAGTATTCACAACCTCATCAAGCCCGTTTACCCCGGTGACCAATCCGGGCCCGGGCACCGATTTTTAAACTGGAGATAGCAAGCATGGCATTAGACCAATCCGCCCGTTACTCAGACCTGAGTCTGAAAGAAGCCGACCTGATTGCAGGTGGCAAGCACATCCTCGTTGCCTACAAGATGAAGCCGAAGAGCGGCTATGGCTACCTCGAAGCCGCCACCCACTTTGCAGCCGAATCATCAACCGGCACCAATGTTGAAGTCTGCACCACCGACGAATTCACCAAGGGCGTTGACGCGCTGGTTTACTTCATTGATGAAGCCAAGGAAGACATGCGTATCGCCTATCCGCTGGAGCTGTTCGACCGCAACGTGATCGACGGCCGCTTCATGCTGGTGTCGTTCCTGACCCTGGCCATGGGCATCAACCAGGGCATGGGCGATATCGAGCATGCCAAGATGATCGACTTCTATGTACCCGATCGCGTTATCCAGATGTTCGACGGCCCGGCCACCGACATCTCCAACCTGTGGCGCATCCTGGGCCGCCCGGTAGTTAACGGCGGTTACATCGCCGGTACCATCATCAAACCGAAGCTCGGCCTGCGCCCCGAACCGTTCGCACATGCGGCCTACCAGTTCTGGCTGGGTGGCGACTTCATCAAGAACGACGAGCCGCAGGGCAACCAGGTTTTCGCTCCAATCAAGAAAACCCTGCCGCTGGTATATGACGCCATGAAGCGCGCCCAGGACGAAACCGGCCAGGCCAAGCTGTTCTCCATGAACATCACCGCCGA
>JAUPMA010000220.1 GCA_030836935.1 Pseudomonadota bacterium
CATGCTGCTGAGAAACAAGGCGGATGAACGTAATGTGGCGCTGGTAGATGAAATTGATGATCGCCTGCCGAAAACACTTCGCGGTGATCCGGTGCGTATCCGGCAGATTCTTGCCAACCTGATGACCAATGCCATCAAGTTCCCCGAGAAAGGTGAGGTCAGGGTAAAAGTCATGGTTCTGGAACAGGATGAAAGATCGGTGCGATTACGCATTGAAGTCATTGACAGCGGAATCGGTATTTCAGAAGAAGCGCAACGCAAATTGTTTAACGCATTTACCCAGGCGGATGGTTCTACTACGCGCAAATATGGCGGCACCGGATTGGGTCTGGCCATTGTGCGCAAACTGGCAACCATGATGCACGGCAGCCTGGGAGTGAATTCGGAATTGGGCAAGGGTTCATGTTTCTGGACGGAAATTGCTTTTGAAATTCCGCAAGGTGTGGAGCTGGCGCCGGATACACAATCGCAGGCAGCTGGTGCCGAGGCCGTGCTGCAAGGCCATGTATTGCTGGTGGAAGATAATCCGGTGAACCAGATTGTGGCGAAAAAAATGCTGGAAAAAATCGGTATCAGTTTCGAGGTGGCAAACAATGGTCAGGAAGCGGTTGACCGCTTGCAGCAAACGCATCACTTTGATCTGGTGTTAATGGACTGCCAGATGCCGCTCATGGATGGTTATGCCGCTACGGGTGAAATTCGCAAGCGCGAACAGCAGGAAACGCTGGCGCATTTGACAGTGATTGCCATGACAGCCAATGCCATGGAAGGTGATCGTGCAAAGTGTATCGAGGCCGGCATGGATGATTATGTATCCAAACCTGTAAAGCAGGCAGAGCTGCAATCAATGCTGCAAAAATGGCTGGCAAAGTGACACTATAAAAAACTGTTCATTCAGGGTTTAATCAGTACAATTCACCCACTTCATCACTGAACCTGTTCTGCTCATGTCAGTCTGTCGCGCAAATCTGATCTGGCGTCAACGCAAACAATGCCTGCATGAACGCGCGCCTGCCAGCACCGCCCGCTGGCTGTTTGACCGGGCATCACTTACCGCACGCATAATGGCGGCCTGCAAGGGGCAATTCCGCGTAAGGGTTTTATCGGTGAAACGCGGTTTGCCGCGTCTGGATGAAGCGCTGGCATTGCGCATGCGCGAACGCAATCAGGCACTGGTGAGGCAGGTGTTGCTGTATTGCAATGATCAGCCCTGGGTGTATGCGCGTACAGTGATTCCGTTAACCAGTTTGCGCGGGCCATTGCGTGGCCTGACTCGCCTGGGCAACAAACCGCTGGGTGCGGTGCTGTTTGCCAACCGTACCATGCGACGCAGTGTGATTGAGGTGACGAAACTGGTTTCGCAACATCCCTGCTACCCGGCGATGCAAAATCATGGCAATGAAACAATCTGGGGAAGACGCTCGGTGTTTCATTTGCACAGTCAGCCGCTGCTGGTGAGCGAGTTCTTTTTGCCGGGAATAAAATAAGACAAGACCTTGTCGCAAAGACGCAAAGAAAATATGTTTCAAGAAACTTTGCGTTCTTTGCGTCAAATATTATTCCCGGATAATTTCAACCTTGTTGATGATTACCAGGGGTTGCGGCACGTCCTGATCAAACGGCCCGCCTTCGCCAGTGGTTACATTCTGGATACGGTCCACCACATCCATGCCTTTTGCCACCTTGCCGAACACGGTATAGCCCCAGCCCTGCACTGATTTGTCACGGAAATTGAGAAAATCATTGTTTACGGTGTTGATAAAAAACTGTGCTGTGGCGGAATGCGGATCCATGGTGCGCGCCATGGCAATGCTGCCACGATCATTTTTCAATCCGTTGAATGCTTCATTCGGCACTGGCGGGCGCACCGTTTTTTGCATGAAGTCGGGAGTAAAACCGCCGCCTTGAATCATGAAATTTTTTATCACCCGGTGAAATACCGTGCCATTGTAAAAACCTTCTCTTGCGTAGCGCATGAAGTTCTCGACTGTTTTGGGAGCGGCTTTTGTATTCAGTTCCAGTTCAATCGCACCCATGCTGGTATCAATGCGGATTTGTGGTGCATCACTGGCCCATGCCAGTGAGGAAAAAATCAGCGAAGAAAAAAACAGGCTGTAAAGGAACGGGGTTTTTTTCATGGCGGTATCCTATTTCTTGAAGTTGATGGTTTTCATGAACAGTGTAATCAGTTCGTCAACCAGGGTTTCGATGGGTGTGTCTTTGAAGCGTTCATTAGGTTGCAGGCATTTCAGCAATAAAACTTCACGAATCATCGCCTGATACATGAGCGCGGCGGCCGTGACGTTGATGCTGGCGACTTTGCCTTGCGCCATCAGTTCACTGAGGTTGAATTCAATATAATCGGTAAAACTTTTCCAGCGATTCAGGAAAAATTCACCGCTGGCGTCATGGCCTTCGAGCTGGCTGTGCATTTCCATTTTCAGAAGATCCGGCTGGTTGACAATGCTGTTGACGAATACGCGTGTCATGCCGCGCAGCATGTATTCAAAGGATGTGTCCTCGTTAACCACGGTATCGACGTAGCTTTCGCGGGTGCAGGAAAATTCGTGCAGTACCGCCGCATAAAGATCTTCCTTGGATTTGAAATGGCGATACAGAATGGACGGGCTGACGCCTACGGTCCTGACGATTTCATCAATGGAAACGCCGTGAAAGCCTTTTTGCGCAAACAGTCGCTTGGCCACATTGATGATGGATTCACGGCGTTCTTCGGCGTTAAGACGTTTGGTCAAGGGAAACTCGGGTGTAAAACAGGCCGGGGCAGAAAACGGGCGCCAGCCAGAATGCCTGGCGCCCGCTGGAGACAGATCAGGATTTCTTGATCATGAACTCAAAGGCACCGCCGGCTTCGGCGCTGGACAACAGGGTGTTGCCAGTCTGTTTGCAGAAAGCTTCGAAGTCTTTGACTGAACCCGGATCGGTAGCAACAATTTTCAGAACCTGTCCGCTGGACAGTTCAGAAATGGCCTTCTTGGCGCGCAGGATCGGCAGTGGGCAGTTCAGGCCTTTGGCATCTAACATAGCGTCGTGACTCATGGGATTCTCCTGTGAAAGGTAGTGGATGAACGGGATAACGGATCTTGTTAGCCGCTTGCTGAAAAATTGTCGGGTTGCCTTGCGTGGCTACCTCGAAAATAATTTTCAACCAGCTGTTAGTGATCGTTCACTTACAATACGAATGACGTGATCCGGTGTCAACAAAAAATTTACGGAAATAGGGCCGGTTGTCATACGGCCAACACAATTGTGGTGGCCGGAAGCAGTGGAACGGGAAAATTTTATGAACAAAGAAGAGATGGCCGGTCATTCAGCCTGCCCCTGTGGCAGCCGGTTGCAACTGGAAGAGTGCTGCCTGCCACGGATATCCGGTCAGGCGCCTGCCGGCAGCGCGGAAGCCCTGATGCGCTCACGCTACACCGCCTATGTGCTGGGCAGGGCCGATTACCTGGCGGCCAGCTGGCACCCGTCGACCCGGCCGCCTCAGTTGTCTGTCAGCGGTGATATTGAATGGTCGGGGCTGGAAGTGCTGGCCTGCCAGTCGGGATCGGCCACCGATTCAAGAGGCCGGGTGGAATTCATTGCCCGTTACCGGCAGCAGGGCCGTTCCGGGCAGGTGCATGAAAACAGCCGTTTTGTGCAGGAACAGGGCAGGTGGTTTTATCTGGACGGCGATCTGAAAACAGTCGTGTCAGGACGTAATGCGCCCTGCACCTGCGGCAGCGGCAAGAAATTCAAGAAATGCTGCGGCAAATGAATTGCGCTACGGCATGGCGGGTGGCAACTACGTCTGGCCTCCACGCCTGTACAATGCCGCTGATTATTTTAATTGCTTCAAGGAATATGTAATGACGGTGAATCTGTTGCTGCTGGTAGTTGTGATGGTCGTGCTGGTTCTGGTGTTGCCGCTGCTGCTGTTCGGCCAGCTGCAAAAATTCAGGTTGCAATTGCACAATGATCTCACCGGACAATTGCTGGAAGCGAGGGAGAAGCAACTGCAACGCCTGATGGAAATGCAGCAGCAGTTGAGCGAGCGTCTGGCGCAATTCAGTGAAACCACGCAAGGCACATTGAACCAGCATCGTGAAAAATTTGAGCAACGGCAGCTGGAAACGCTGAAGCTGCAACAGGAAAGTCTCACCCAGGGCATGAGTGAAGTGCGGCGTCAGGTGACCGATGCGCTGGTCAGGAATGGCGATGAACTTGGCAAACGTGTTGATGCGCTGACGCAAAATACTGATCAGAAACTAAAGGAAATCAGCGGCCAGGTTGAGCGGCGTTTGAATGAGGGATTTGAAAAAACCACGGCGACTTTCACCGATGTATTAAAACGCCTGGCCCTGATCGACGAAGCACAGAAAAAAATTACCGAACTTTCCGGCAATGTAGTGAGCTTGCAGGAAGTGCTGGCCGACAAGCGTTCGCGCGGCGCATTCGGTGAAGTACAACTGGCGCAACTGGTGCGTAATGTGATGCCGGAAAACAGTTTTGCCCTGCAACACACCTTGAGTAATGGTAATCGCGCCGACTGCATGCTGTTTTTGCCGCAACCTTCCGGCAACATTGCCATTGATTCCAAATTTCCGCTGGAAACATTTCGCCATATGGCCAACATTCATCTGGGCGAGGCAGATCGCGTGACAGCCGAGCGGCAATTCCGGCAGGATATCAAAAAACACATCAGGGATATTTCGAGCAAATACATCATTGCCGGTGAAACATCCGACGGTGCGGTGATGTTTATTCCGGCCGAAGCGGTATTTGCCGAAATTCACGCCCATTATTACGATCTGGTTGAAGAAGCGCAGCGGGCGCGGGTGTGGCTGGTATCGCCTACAACCCTGATGGCGATCCTGACCACGGCGCGTGCCGTGCTGAAGGATTCGGCCACTCGCCAGCAAGTACACGTCATTCAGGAACATCTGGGCGCACTGGCCAAGGATTTCGAGCGTTTTGGCGAACGCATGGACAAGCTGGCCACGCATATTTCGCAGGCCAACAAAGACGTGGAAGATGTACACAAGTCAGCCAAAAAAATCAGCAGCCGATTCGAGAAAATTGAAAAGGTCGAGGTGGCCGGAGAAGGGGTAGCCAGATTGCTGTCACAGACAGACAGCGAGGACTGACCCGCGTTGGCGGCGGGGCAATTTCTAAAATCGCTGTCTATACTTGCCAGACTGTTTTTCGACAGGGAAGTCCCAACAAGAGGATGTCGTAGCATGGTTGAGAATTATGAAGAGCGTCGCGCCCATCGCCGGTTTGAGTTAGCGGATGAAATCAACCTGAAAATTGTTTTTTCATCTGAAAATCCCGGTTTGCTGGGTCGTACACTCGATGGCTCCACGCTGGATGTGTCTGCGGGGGGGCTGAGAATTCTGCTCAACCACCCGATCAAGGTTGATAGTGTGCTGGATGTGTGGGTAACGCTGAAAGAACAAAGGCGCAAATTTTTTCTTACCGGGAATGTGCGCTGGTGCAATGAGTCGGACAAGCCCGGTATTTACCAGGTCGGTTTGATTTTGCGTGAGCGCACAGATACCGTGACCGATTTGCGCAGCTGGCAGGAAACGTTCAAATAATTCCTGTGCCGGTTTTACGCACGATTCCTGTGCGAGCTGGCAACAGAGTTCTGCCTGGCCCGGCTCGTTACAGCTGCTTTCCTGACCGGGCATTGCCGTTGTTCAGGCTGCCTGTTTCAACAAATCCTTCCTCATCTTCCATGCGGCGATTTGTGTTGTTGCGAAAATCGCTGATCAGGGATTCGTTGCGCAGCCTGTAACGGCGGTCGGCTGCATGACGCCGCGGCTGGTGTGCCTGACGTCGTTCGGGTCCGCTGTAATACTCTGGAGTTTTGTCATCGATTGTGTGCATTTCTGAATCCATCCTTCAGTTGTTCCGTAGTGTTTTAATAGTTTCCAGAATGCGCCGGGTCAACCCTGAAGTGACGGATGGTTTGTGCTGCATCAACCGGCAAGGATGTAAATCAGTATTTCACCAGATACCGGATTACGCAGAATTCTTTTGCCGGTTTGCCATGAATGCTATACAAATAGGCCTGGTTTGCAGGGGGAGGCTGGCCATGAGCAAGAAACATCCTATTGTTGCAGTTACCGGTGCCTCGGGTGCCGGCACTACGGTAGTGGAAAAAGCGTTCCGCGAAATATTTCACCGGCAGGGAATCAAGGCCGCGTTTGTTCACGGCGATGCCTTTCAGAAATATAACTACGAGGATATGTGCCGCCACATGGCACAGGCCGAGGCGAACGGTCATCCGGTCAGTTGTTATGGGCCGGATCTTAATGATTTTGCCCGGCTCGAAACCCTGTTTCGCGAATATTCGGCAACAGGTACGGGCACTTGCCGGCAGTATGTTACGGCAGACAATGCGGCGGCCTTTCAGTTGCCGGTGGGCAGTTTCAGCAGCTGGCAGCCCCTGCCATCCGATACCGATCTGCTGTTTTACGAAGGCCTGCATGGCGGTGTTGTGGCGCAAACCTGGACGCGGCGCAAGGTGACCGATGAAAGCATTCTGCGTGGTGAATATGACCGGCGGCGGGTGCGCGTCAACAAGGGAGTGAATGCGGCGCAGTATGTGGATTTGCTGATAGCGGTAGCTCCGGCGATTAACCTGGAATGGATCCAGAAAATTCATAATGACCACCGCTGCCGCAGGCAGCCGCACGACGTGGTGGTGAATACCATCATGGAACGCCTGCGCGATTACATTCATTTCATCGTGCCGCAATTTTCCATTTCCGACATCATTTTCCAGCGCATGCCGGTGGTGGATACATCCGATCCGTTTGTTGCCCGTGATGTGCCAACTGAATCGGAAAGCGTCATTGTGGTCAGCTTCCGCGAACCGAAAAAATACAACTTTCCCTATTTTCTCAAACGCATCAACGGTTCATACATGACGCGCCCGGCTACCATGCTGATTCCCGGGGGTGAAATGCGTCATGCGCTGGATGTGATTTGTGCGCCAATGATCGAAGCTTGCTGCGGAAAATGAAGCCGTATCCATAAAGTGACAGGGCGGGCAGAAAACAATAAAGGGTTTTCTGTCCGCCCTGTTTTTTTGTGGCCGGTTCGGGGAGCGGAAGATTAACTCAGTGCGATGCGGTTGCCGCCGACGGGTTCCAGCTTGTGATTGAGAAAGCGGTGTTTGCCGCCGGTCTGGAAACGGATAATGGAAAAGCCATACTGGCTGATCTGGTCGACGGTGACTTCCTGCCCGGTACTTTTGATGCGCACGCGATCACCCACGGCCACTTGATTTTTATTGATCATTTGACAGCTCCAATCGATAAATGGTTGGTTGGCGGCCACAAAACATGGCCTTGCAACACAAAGTTAGACCATCAAATTAAGATATGCAAGTATCTTGATGTTTTTTATCGAATTATGAGTTTTTATCCTGCCCCGGATCCATAACCCGGGCGCTGCGGTTACCACCGCGCGGGGTTACCGGCGGCATGCGTTCGGTCAGGCGGGTATAGCTGTTTTCCAGCTTGTGCTGGTAAATCACGGTGTACGTCAGCACGTTGCTCACATATTCACGGGTTTCGGTGAAGGGAATGGTTTCAACCCAGCGCACGGCTTCCATCGTTTGATCGGGGCGCCAGCTGTGTACGCGATGCGGACCGGCATTGTAGGCGGCGGCGGCCAGGGCCGGCTGGTCATCCAGGTGCTTCAGCATCTGGCCCAGGTAGCCGGTGCCGAGGCGGATGTTGGTATCGCTGCTTAGCAGGCTTTTCGGTCCGTTGTAGGGCACGCGCAGTTGTTTCGCCACGTTGCGGGCGGTAGCCGGCATGAGTTGCATCAGGCCTGTGGCGCCTACCGGGGAGCGGGCATCCACAACAAAGGCGCTTTCGCGGCGAATAATGGCGTAAGTGAGTGCCGGTTCCACATGGTGTTTGGCCGACCAGGCGGTAACCGCTTCCTGCATCAGCAGGGGGAAGCGCAGTTCTATGTCGTCGCGGTGCCCGGTTTTGCCGATGGTAAGAATGGCGCGATCATGCCAGCCCCAGAGTTGGGCCAGTTTGGAGGCGGCCAGCTTGCCCTGTTCATCCTGTGTTCTGGAGAGTTGTGCCCACTCGCGACGGGCATCCATGATTTTGCCGAGGCTGAAAAGCTCGCGGGCGCGGGCGGCGGACGGATGGCTGGCCATGGCATTGAGTTCATCCGGGCTGATTTCAAGTGGACGGTCCTCAAAGGCGTAGGGCAGGTCGAGACGGTCGGCGGCCAGAAAGCCGTAGAAGTCACGGCGGCTGGCCAGGTAGTGGTAAACGCCTTCGGCCTCGATGTGGTTGCCCAGCTGTTCATTGGCATAGGCCCACCAGAATTGCCAGCGCAGGTCAGACTGGATTTTGGGTGGCAGGTTTTGTATGTCGGCAACGATCTGGTACCAGTCGCCCTGGCGGATGGCGGTGCGG